>NZ_JAVRFJ010000064.1:0-41281 GCF_031845845.1 Streptomyces gottesmaniae | reverse complement strand
ACGGTGGGGCACGAGGGCCTTTCGTCGTTCGGTGGAGATGTCGCAATCCACACCGAACCCGGAAGGCCCTCACTCGTTCAAGATCACTCTCCAGTGATCGCCGTCACCAACCTCCGTGGACAGAACAGCTAGATCACGTCACCCGGATGTTTGAACCGCTCGGGTCTCGGCTTGACGGATCGCCTCTACTTCCCCGTCTGTCCCACCGACGACACGCCGTCGAGAGTATTGACAAAGGGTGCACATCCGGTTTCGGGAGCACCTCCCGGCCCCCGGAGCCCGCACCGTACCCCATGAGGGCTAGCCTCGCGATGTGGACAATTCTCGCAACCGGCCGCGCGTCGGCCACATCCAGTTCCTGAACTGCCTGCCCCTCTACTGGGGGCTCGCGAGAACGGGCACGCTCCTCGACTTCGAGCTCACCAAGGACACCCCCGAGAAGCTCAGCGAGCAGCTGGTGCGCGGGGACCTCGACATCGGGCCCATCACCCTCGTCGAGTTCCTGCGCAACGCGGACGACCTGGTCGCCTTCCCCGACATCGCCGTCGGCTGCGACGGCCCGGTGATGTCGTGCGTGATCGTCTCCCAGGTACCCCTCGAACGCCTGGACGGCGCACGCGTCGCGCTGGGCTCCACCTCGCGCACCTCCGTACGCCTCGCGCAGCTGCTGCTGGCCGAGAGCGTCGGCGTACAGCCGTCGTACTACACCTGCCCGCCCGATCTCTCGCTGATGATGCAGGAGGCGGAGGCGGCCGTGCTCATCGGCGACGCGGCGCTGCGCGCGAACCTGCTCGACGGGCCGAACTTCGGCCTGGAGGTGCACGACCTGGGCGCCATGTGGAAGGCGTGGACGGGGCTGCCGTTCGTCTTCGCGGTGTGGGCGGCGCGGCGGGAGTACCTGGAGCGGGAGCCCGAGGTCACCCGCAAGGTGCACGAGGCGTTCCTCGCCTCCCGCGACCTGTCCCTGACCGAGGTGGACAAGGTCGCCGAGCAGGCCGCCCGCTGGGAGGCCTTCGACGAGCGGGTCCTGGAGCGGTACTTCACGACCCTCGACTTCCGCTTCGGCGAGCCCCAGCTGTCCGCGGTCGCCGAGTTCGCGCGTCGGGTCGGCCCGACCACCGGATTTCCGGCGGACGTGAAGGTCGACCTGCTTTCCTGAACCCTTTCCCGCGAAATCCTGGTGAACTTTCCCAAATCGCGGTTGACGCATTAGGCGTTCTGTGGGATTGGAACTGCGGACCGACCCGCGGCCGATCTGCGGACCCGTCGTCGACGCTCGCATTTCCATTCGCGCGTGCGGCACTACGCTGGAGGTACGGGGGAGGTGTCGTCCATGCAACCGCTCGATGTCGGCGAACCCACGGTCGTGGGGCCCTACCGGCTGCTCGGCCGGCTGGGGTCGGGCGGGATGGGCCGCGTCTATCTGGGGCGCAGCGCGGGCGGCCGTACCGTCGCCGTCAAGGTGGTGCACCCGCACTTCGCCCTCGACGAGGAGTTCCGCGCCCGCTTCCGGCGGGAGGTCGACGCCGCCCGCCGCGTGGGCGGTTCCTGGACCGCTCCCGTGCTGGACGCGGACCCGGAGGCATCGGTCCCCTGGGTGGCGACGGGCTACGCGGCCGGCCCATCCCTGGCGGCGGCGGTGGCGGACGGCGGCCCCCTGCCTCCCCACTCCGTCCGGGTCCTGGGCGCGGGCCTGGCGGAAGCCCTGTCGGCGGTGCACGCGCTGGACCTGGTCCACCGGGACGTGAAGCCGTCGAACGTACTGCTCACCGTCGACGGTCCCCTCCTCATCGACTTCGGCATCGCCCGCGCCACGGACGGCACGGCGTCCCTCACCTCGACGGGCGTCTCGATCGGCTCCCCCGGCTACATGTCCCCCGAGCAGATCCTCGGCAAGGGCATCACCGGCGCGGCGGACGTCTTCTCCCTCGGCGCGGTCCTCGCGTACGCCGCGACCGGCCAGTCCCCGTTCCCCGGTGACTCCTCCGCCGCCCTCCTCTACAAGGTCGTCCACGAGGAGCCCCGGCTCGACGGTCTGGAGGGCGACCTGCGAGCCCTGGTGGAGCAGTGCCTGTCCAAGGATCCCTCCGCCCGCCCGGCCCCCGACGAGGTCGCCCGCACCCTGGCCCCCCGGGGCGCGGCCCGCCTGGTGACGGCGGGCTGGCTGCCCGGCCCCCTGGTGGAACAGGTCGGCCGCAGCGCGGTGCACCTGCTGAACCTGGAGGCGGCGGCGGAAGTCCCCTCCGGACCGGTGGGGTTCAGCAGTCCGTCGGTGGGCGTGGACCCGACGGGCCCCGCGGCCCCCTCCGGCGGCGCGAGGGTCGAAGTCCCGGTGACGAGCGGGGTGTTCGGGCCGCCTCCGGTGATGTCGCCGCAGACACCGCCGCCCGTGACACACGTGCCGGGACAGCGGGCCGACTCCGCGCCGACGGACACGGCCCCACCACCGGGCAAGCTGTCGCTGAGCGTGGCGGCGGCGTCCACGACCACGGCGAACGGGCGCGGTCGGCGGGTGAGTTGCTCGATCGCCCTGGCGGTCGCGGGCGCGTTCGCGGTGGTGGGCGTGGGCGCCGTGTTCGGGCCGGGGATGCTGAACGGTGACGACAAGACGGGCGACGCGGCCGGAAAGGCCCCGTCCGCGAGCAGCCGCCCGAGCGACGGGAACGAGGACTCGGGACCGCACGACGGGGCGGGCGACCTGCCCGCGAAATACGTCGGCACCTGGGAGGGCGACGGCTACGCCCTCGGGGGCAACCTCCCCGCCGGCACCTTCACCGTCACCCTCGAACAGGGGTCCGTGGGCGACAGGTTGGGCACCTTCCGCTCCGTCGACGCGCTGGGCGGGGCCTGCGACGACACGTTCGTGCTCAAGAAGGTCACCGCGGACCACATCCTCGTCACCAGCATCGCCGACGCGAAGAACAACCCCAAGACCTGCACCAGCAACACCCACGAGGTCACCCTCACCCCCGTCGGTGACGAACTCCAGTACACCGCGGACAACGCGGACGCGGGCGACCCGACGGCCCGTCTGGCCAAGGTGAAGTAGGGCGCAGCCCCTGCTTCTCAGGGGCGCGGGGAACTGCGCGACCATCCCCCACCGGACCCGCGGAGGGGGCGAAGGGGCGCAGCCCCTGGGGGAGGGACCGGTAGGGGCGGCGGGGGCGAGACCATCCCGGTACCCCGCAGCCGCCCCACCTCATAGGCTGCCCCCGTGGCTCTCGACCCCTGGCTGATCGCACTGACCGTGGCCGCCGCACTCTGGGGCGCAGCCACAGGCGCACTCCTCCCGCGTCCCGCCTACCGCTTCACGGTCGACGAGGACCACCCCTGGCAACGCGAGTGCCCCGCCGGCCACCACATCACCGGCCCGGCCAACGGCTGGCTCGGCCCCGCCCGTTGCGCCGCACGCTCCACAACGAGCCCCCGGCCCCCCGCCTGCTCCTACGGCCCCAGCACCCCCGCCGTCGCCGCCGCCACCGCGCTGATCTGCGCCGCCCTCGCCCTGACCACCGGCACCCGTCCCGAACTCGCCGTATGGCTGCTCCTCGCCCCGCTCGGCGTGCTCCTCACCCTCGTGGATCTCAGCGCCCAACGCCTCCCGGACCCCCTGACCCTCCCCTTCGCGGGCCTGGCCCTCACCCTCCTGGGCGCGGTCGCGTACGTGCCCGAGCACGCAGGCCAGTGGCGCACGGCGCTGTACGGCGCCCTCGTCCTCGGCGGCCTGTACTTCCTCTTCTTCCTCATCAGACCCATGGCCCTCGGCTTCGGCGACGTGAAGCTGGCCCTCGGCCTCGGGGCCGTCCTCGGCTGGTACGGCTGGGGCGCGCTGTATCTCGGCACGTTCGCCGGCGCCCTCATCGGCAGCGCGTACACCGTGGTGGCGCTGGCCAGGGGCCGCGCCGTACGCCGACAACTGGTGGCCCTGGGCCCGTTCATGCTCGCGGGAGCGTACGTCGGCCTCCTGCTGGAGGCGTACGCCGCCTGAGGCCCACCTCCCGCTGGATGGAGTTGTCCACAGGCAGACGGCCTGACGTCGGCCGATCCGAACCCCTGGCGTAGGCTGGCCTGGTCCACCCGTCGCCCACCACCACCCTTATGACGAAGGCGCTTCGCGCCCCTCTGGATTCCTGACGAAAGGGACGCTCCCGGTGACCGAGAAGGCCGACCTTCAGTCCGTTCTCGACCGTGCCGCAGAGGGTGGGCGGATCACGCCGGAGGAGGCACTCGACCTCTACCGCGACGCCCCGCTGCACGCGCTCGGCGCCGCGGCCGACGCGGTACGCAGGCGCCGGTACGCGGGCACGGAGCACATCGCGACGTACATCATCGAGCGGAACATCAACTACACGAACGTGTGCGTCACGGCGTGCAAGTTCTGCGCGTTCTACGCCCCGCCGAAGGCCAAGGACAAGGGCTGGACGCGCGACCTCGACGACATCCTGCGCCGCTGCGCGGAGACCGTCGAGCTGGGCGGTACGCAGATCATGTTCCAGGGCGGGCACCACCCGGACTACGGGGTGGAGTACTACGAGACGCACTTCGCCGCGATCAAGAAGGCCTTCCCGCAGCTGGTCATCCACTCCCTCGGCGCGTCCGAGGTGGAGCACATGGCCCGGATCTCCAAGGTGAGCGTCGAGGAGGCCATCCAGCGCATCCACGCCGCCGGTCTCGACTCCTTCGCCGGGGCCGGCGCCGAACTGCTCCCGGCCCGGCCCCGCAAGGCCATCGCGCCGCTCAAGGAGTCCGGCGAGCGCTGGCTGGAGATCATGGAGGCCGCGCACAACCTGGGCGTGGAGTCCACGTCCACGATGCTCATGGGGACCGGCGAGACCAACGCCGAGCGCATCGAGCACCTGCGGATGATCCGGGACGTACAGGACCGGACGGGCGGCTTCCGGGCCTTCATCCCGTACACCTACCAGCCCGAGAACAACCACCTCAAGGGCCGTACGCAGGCCACGCTCTTCGAGTACCTGCGGATGATCGCCATCGCCCGGCTCTTCATGGACAACATCGCCCACATCCAGGGCTCCTGGCTCACCACCGGCAAGGAGGTCGGCCAGCTCTCCCTGCACTACGGCGCGGACGACCTCGGCTCGATCATGCTGGAGGAGAACGTCGTCTCCAGCGCGGGGGCCAAGCACCGCTCCAACCGCATGGAGATCATCGACCTGATCAGGAAGGCCGGCCGCGTCCCCGCCCAGCGGACCACCACCTACGAGCACATCGTCGTCCACGACGACCCGGCCGACGACCCCGTCGACGAGCGTGTCATGTCCCACATCTCGTCCACGGCCATCGAGGGCGGCACGGCCCACCCCGAGCTGAAGCTGCTGAACGCCAACTAGGGCCCATGTGCTGACGATCCACGCCGCCGACGAGGTGCGGCGCACCTGGGACGACCCGGAGCCGATCAAGGACGGCGCCGTCGTGGTGGACGGCACCCGGGTCCATGCCGTGGGGCCGTCGGAGGAAGTGCGCCGGCGGTTCCCGGGCGCCCGGGTGCGGCAGTGGCCCGGCGTCCTCGGGCCCGGCCGGCTGCACGAGGGCCCGCTCCCGGACGCCCCGTCACCCCGCGAACGTGTCCACGCGGTGCTGAAGGCGGGCGCGGTCGCGGTTCTGGAACAGCACGCCACCACCCCGGAACTCCGTACGGCCGCCGAGCGCAACCATGTGGCGGTGCTGCCACGTCCACGCCCCACGGCGATCAGCGAATCGGGCCGAGCGGACCTGGCGGTCTTCGACGAGGCCGACGTCTGCGTCGCCACGGTGTGCGCGGGGCGCCTGGTCCACCGCCGCCGCTGAGGGCACCGCCGCTCCTGATCCAAGAGGGAAAGCCTTTCCTCATCCGGAAAACGCCTTGCCTAACGCCCTGTCCTCCTGGGCGACCCCACCGCAGTCGACCCATTCGTCACTCGCCCCGCTGATCCTCGCCGTCCCGTTCGGCGTCGGCCGGCTCCTGCTCGGTGTGTTCGTCCTGCTCTGCGGCTGGGTCGAGGACGTGGCCGCGAAGAGGAAGCCGAAGCTGCTGCCGTGACGCGCCACGGGCCGGGCGCCGCACCGGCGTCCGGCCCGTACTGCCACAATGGGCCCGTGACCCGCGCATCCTTGGACAAGCAGCCGCACGAAGTCGCCTCGATGTTCGACCGAGTGGCGAAACGGTACGACCTGACCAACGACGTGCTGTCCCTCGGACAGGACCGGCGCTGGCGCAAGGAGGTGGCACGCGCGGTCGACGCCCGCCCCGCGCAGAAGATCCTGGACCTGGCCGCCGGCACGGGCACCTCCTCCCTGCCCTTCGCGCAGACCGGTGCGTACGTCGTGCCGTGCGACTTCTCCCTCGGCATGCTCCGGGTCGGCAAGGAACGCACCCCCTGGCTGCCGTTCACCGCCGGAGACGCCACCAGGCTGCCGTTCAAGGACGACACCTTCGACGCGGTCACCATCTCCTTCGGCCTGCGCAACGTGCAGGACACCGACACCGCGCTGCGCGAGCTGTACCGGGTGACGAGGCCCGGCGGCCGTGTCGTGATCTGCGAGTTCTCCCACCCCACGTGGGCGCCGCTGCGCACCGCCTACACCGAGTACCTGATGCGGGCGCTGCCGCCGGTCGCCCGTGCGGTGTCGTCCAACCCCGACGCGTACGTCTACCTCGCCGAGTCCATCCGCGCCTGGCCCGACCAGTCGGGGCTCGCCGAGCGCCTCCGGAAGGCCGGCTGGGACAAGGTCGCGTGGCGGAATCTGTCGGGCGGGATCGTGGCGCTGCACCGGGGGTTCAAGGCGCAGGCGTAGGGGCCGCGCGAGGGTGAAGTCCGGCCCCAGGGAGCGGAGTTCACCCGCACGAGGGATGTCCGCCGGGGAATCCTGTTGACGGGAACCGGTCAATAGAAACTACCGTCCGTTGAGACATCGGTACGCACCGGTGACATCTGACGACGGGGGTTCCATGACGTCCTACTGCCCGCACTGCGGGACACCAGGCCCTGACGAGGCGCGCTTCTGCATGACGTGCGGACGCGAACGCGTGCCGGGCCCCCCGACCGCGCCACCCGGGATGCCCCCGGTCCCCCCGACGGTCTCGCCACCCCCGCCCTCCTCGATGGTCTCGGCGCCTTCGGCACCTCCACCACCGGCCCCGCCGGGCGCGCCCCCCGTCGGGCCGCCGCCACCTCCCCCGTACGCTCCCGTCCCCGCCCGCCCCTCGCCCGTCGGCGCCTTCCTCGGCCGCGCTCTGCGGGGTGACTGGGGCGGCTCCGCCGCGGCCGCGCTCTGGCCGGTCGGGCTGCTCCTCGCCGCCGCCCTCGCCCTGGCCGTCCCCTCGTACGACCAGGGCACCGCGGACGAGGACGACTTCGTCGGCTTCGGCGACCGCCTGGGCCTCGCCCTCGCCGCGCTCCTCCAGGGCCTCGGCGGCGGCTTCAAGATCACCGAGAGCGGTGGCGGCGACTTCTCCGGCGGCTACGAGTCCGCCGAGGGCGCCCTCACCCTGACCCTGGTCCCGCTCACGGTGACCGTCCTGTTCGTCGGGGCGCTCTTCCTCGGCGTACGGCAACTCCGCACCCGCCTGGCCACCCGCGCCGCGTACACCGGTGCCGCTGCCGGAACGCCCGGGGCGGGGCCCGTCGGCGGCCGTACCACCGGGCTCGAAGCCGCAGTGCGGGTCACATTGCTGGTGACGGCCGCCGTCCTGGTGCTGGGGCTGTGCGCGCAGCCCGACATCGCGCGCGTGGAGGTCTCGACCTCCCCCTGGCGTGCGGCGCTGGGCGCGCTGCTGCTCACCGCCGCCGTCTCGGCCGGCCTGCTGCAACGCGACGACCTGGCCGCCTGGCTCGCCGTCCGTCCCGGGCCCCGGATCCTGTTCCGGGCGACGGGAACGGCCGTCCGGGCCATGGCGATCGTCCTCGCCCTCTGCTCGCTCGTCACCTTCGTCGTCCTCGCGGCGAACGACGAGTGGCACGCCGAGTGGGAGGAGGACCTGAACCCGCTCCTCCTCGTGCTGTTCGTCCTGCCCAACCTCGCCGTCGCCCTCCTCGGCCTCTCCTGGGGCGTGTCCGTCCAGGGCGAGGCGGGCCGTACCCGGTACGGGGACGACACGTCGTACGACTCCTCCGGCGACTACGGCCTCGTGGAGTCAGGCCCGTACGGCGGCTACGAGCGTGAGTCGTTCGGACTCTCCGAACTGGGCGACGCCGTCAACTCCTGGGCGGTGGTGGGCGCGTTGACGCTCGGCGCCGTCTGCGCGCTGGCCTTCGGGGTCCTCGCCGCCCGCCGTTCCTCGGGCCGTGGCGAGCAACTCCTCGCCGCGGGCGTCTTCTTCGTGCTCTTCCTCCTCCTCGCCGGTGTCAGCGGCCTCGGCCTGGAGGCATCAGGATCGGCCACGGCCGACATCGGCGCCGGGTTCTCGGCCGCGGGCCAGGTGGACGTGGGCCTCGACCTCCCCGAGGTGCTGCTCTTCGGTCTCCTGTGGATCTTCGCCGCGGCCTTCCTCGCGCCCTATCTGGTGCAGATGACGGGAGCGCGTACGGCGGTGATCGCACCGCCGGTCCCGGCGATGCCGAGCAGCGGCCCGACAGCGGCCCACGGGCTCCCGCGGCAGGCCGCCGCCCCGGCACCGGCCCCCTACGAGCCTCCGCTCGTGGAGCTCGGCCACCACCATCTACCGCCCGCCGAGCCGCCCAAGTCCCGTAGCCGCACGCTGATCTGGACCCTCACCGTCGTGGGGGCCTTCGTGATCGGCGGGGGAGGGACGGCGGCGATCCTGCTCTGGCAGAAATAGGAGACAGGGCACAGGAGACAGGACACGCGAAGGGCCGCCCTCCGGCACCGACGGGAAGGCGACGACCGGACCTAGCGAAGAACCGCGAACGGGTCCCCCGGCTCGTCCAACGCCCTGCGCAACCCGGGCGGCGGCCCGCCGCGCCGTGGTTCCCGCACGCCCCCGCCGTCGTCCCCCAACTCGAACCACACGGTCACGGCGGCCCCGCGCGGCACCTCCACCCCCGGCGCCGGGTACTGCCGTACGACGTAGTCCACGACGGTGCGGGCGAAGTCGGGCCGGTCGGGCGCGACGAGGAGCACCCCGCCCGCCTCGGCCGCCTCGCGCGCGTCCACGGCCATCAGACCGACGAACCGTGGCACACGCACTTCGGATGACTTGGGTGTTATGCGCACAGACGTTCACCCCCAGCGGTACCGGCAGGGTAACCGCCGAGTGCCCCACCCGGAAGCACTGCGTGGCAATCCGCGCCATATCGCTACGCTGGGTGACGAGTTGCCGAAATCCCGAACAGCCGGAGCGTCAGAGCGTCAGTCGGTAACAGTGCCCCACCTGTTGCGAGACGGGCGTCGTGAACGTCTCCGCCAGCTCCATGCCCAGCCGCCGTGTGACGGCGATGGACCGCTCGTTGCGGGCGTCGACCATGGCGACGACACGGCCGACGCCGGCCGCCCGCACCCGCTCCAGGGTCTGCGTCGCGGCGGCGGTCACGTACCCCTTGCCCCAGTGGTCGCGGGCGAGCCGCCAGCCGATCTCGATCTCGCCGGTCGGGCCCCACTCGCGGGGCCACGGCTGGGCACCGGTGAAGCCGATGGCCCGGCCCTCCTCGTCGAGCAGGGTCCACAGGCAGAACCCGTGCTCGGCGTCGTGGCGGCGCTGCCGCGCGGTGAGCTCCTCGTAGACGGACAGCTCGGCGGACCGGCCGCCGTGGAACTCCATGACGTCGGGATCGTCGAAGATCCGGTGCCAGGCGAAGGCGTCCTCGTCGGTGGGGACACGCAGCCGTACGTCGGGCAGAGCTCGGTTCACAGGGGCAGCCCTTCAGCCGGTGATCGGTACCGCTGAATAGACTGCCCATGTCCGACGCCTGTCGGCACATGTTTTCTGGCCGTCCGGTTTCCCGGACATCCAGCAGGCTTTGCTCCGATCCTTCTACTTCTTGGGGAGAACCCGTCGTGACCGAGCCCCAGCCCCTTACCGAACACACCGCCGATGTGATCGTCGTCGGGGCCGGGCCAGCCGGTTCCACCACCGCGTACTACCTGGCGAAGGCCGGACTCGACGTGCTGCTCCTGGAGAAGACCAGCTTCCCCAGGGAGAAGGTCTGCGGCGACGGCCTCACCCCGCGCGCCACCAAGCAGCTCGTGGCGATGGGCATCGACATCTCCGAGGAGGCCGGCTGGCTCCGCAACAAGGGGCTCCGGATCATCGGCGGGGGCGTCCGCCTCCAGCTCGACTGGCCGGATCTCGCCGCCTATCCGAACTACGGACTCGTCCGCAAGCGCGACGACTTCGACGAGCAGCTCGCCCGCCAGGCCCAGAAGGCGGGCGCCCGGCTGTACGAGCGCTGCAACGTGGGCGCGCCGATCATCGACGACCGCACGGGCCGCATCACCGGGGTGCACGCCAAGCTCGGCGACGAGAAGCGTGAAGTCACCTTCCACGCCCCGCTGGTGGTGGCGGCCGACGGCAACTCCACCCGGCTCTCCCTCGCGATGGGCCTGCACCGCCGCGAGGACCGCCCGATGGGCGTCGCGGTCCGCACGTACTTCACCTCCCCGCGCCACGACGACGACTACCTGGAGTCCTGGCTGGAGCTGTGGGACAAGCGCGGCCCCGGCGAGGACCGCCTGCTCCCCGGCTACGGCTGGATCTTCGGCATGGGCGACGGCACGTCCAACGTCGGACTGGGCGTCCTCAACACCTCCGCCGCCTTCAAGGAACTGGACTGGCGCGACGTCCTGAAGGCCTGG
Source organism: Streptomyces gottesmaniae (assembly GCF_031845845.1). Lineage (NCBI taxonomy): Bacteria > Bacillati > Actinomycetota > Actinomycetes > Kitasatosporales > Streptomycetaceae > Streptomyces > Streptomyces gottesmaniae. The sequence goes on along the minus strand of NZ_JAVRFJ010000064.1, from coordinate 30,529 downwards.
TGCGCGTCCATGCCGGAAGAGTGGGGCTACACCCCCGAGAACATGACCGGTCCCATCCGCGGCGCCGCCCTCCCGATGGCCTTCAACCGCCAACCCCACTACACCAAGGGCCTGCTGCTGGTCGGCGACGCCGGCGGCATGGTGAACCCCTTCAACGGCGAGGGCATCGCCTACGCGATGGAATCCGGCCAGATCGCCGCCGACGTCATCGTCCAGGCCCACGCCCGCGCCACGCCCGGGCAGCGTGAACTCGCCCTCCAGCGTTATCCGCAGGTCCTCAAGGACACCTTCGGCGGCTACTACACGATGGGCCGCGCCTTCGTGAAGCTCATCGGCAACCCGAAGATCATGAAGCTCGCCACGCAGCGGGGCCTGACCCACCCGCTCCTGATGAAGTTCACCCTGAAGATGCTGGCCAACCTCACCGACCCCACCGGTGGCGACGCGATGGACCGCATCATCAACGGCCTGAGCAAGGTGGCCCCGAAGGCGTGACCGGCGCCTGACCCGCGCGCGAGGTCGGGCGACCCGCGCGAGGTCGGGTGATCCGCGCGATGTGGGCGATCTGTGTGCGTTGTGCACATGGCCGGCCGTGGAGCTCGCCACGGCCGGTGCGTGCCCTCGTGCGCGCCGAGGCCGCCACGCTCTCCGAAGCCGGAGCCGCTGTACGCCCCTGACCGGAGCCGCTGTACGCCCCTGAGGGGCTCGCTGCCATCCCGGATCGCGTAACACCTTGGGAGTGTGACGACAGGAGCCCTGTGGGGCACCTGTGGCCTTTCTGCGGGCAGCCCGAGGGCCGCTGTCCCCTCAGGGGAGAGCGGCCCTTCGAAAACGCCCTGGGCGACCGCGTGGGTCAGAGCACGCGCACCGCGCCCGTCGCCGGGTAGCCGGAGAGGTCCTGGATCACGACACCCTTGGAGGGGTTCGCCGCGTCGAGGTACTGGCCGTTCCCGATGTAGACACCCACGTGGTACGCCGAACCCTTGGCGCCCCAGTACAGGATGTCGCCGACCTGGAGGTTCGACAGCGAGACCTCGGTGCCCTGCATCGACTGGTCCTGCGAGACCCGGGGGAGGTCCACGCCGACCTGCTTGAACGCGGCCTGCACGAGCGAGGAGCAGTCCCACGCGTTCGGGCCCGTGGCACCCATGACGTAGGCGTCGCCGAGCTGCGCCTTCAGGAAGCCGATGACCGTGCCGACGCTGCCCGTGGCGGGCGCCGTCGTGGTCGTCGTCGCCGTCGACGAGTTGGTCGTGAGGGTGGTCCGCTCGGTGTCACGCGAGGCGCGCTCGGCGGCGGCCTTGCGCTCGGCCTCCTCGGCGGCCTTCTTCCGGGCCTCTTCCTTCTTCGCCTTGGCGAGGTCCTTTTCGGCCTGCTTCGCCGCCTCTTCGGCGGCCGCGTCACGCTCGGCCTGCAGCTGGTAGTCGGCCGCCATCGCCTGCGTGGCGTCCGCGGACTGCGCGGCCTGCGTGGCCAGGTCGGCCGTGAGGGTGGACAGTTCGAGCGTCTGCGTCACCGGCTCCGCCGCGAAGGCAGACGTGGACGCGCCGGCCACTGCCACGGTGCTGAGAACGCCACCGGCGACTCCGGCGCGCATCGCGATCGAGGACGCGTTGCGGCGGGGTTTCCGGTGGCTGCGTATGTGAGCGGTGTGGGACATGGGTACAAGCGGTACCAGCGACTCCTCCATACCTTCAAGAAACGTGTGCTGCGCCACAGTTGTTCAACGGAAGCCGTAAATTCCCCGAGCGTCACTCTTTATTGACGCCGTAACGGGCATAGCGGACACGGTCGAACAGGCCTTTGATCATGCGCTTTCGTGATTACGCCCGAATTGCCCTGCGCTTACCATCGATCGCAGCGAGTGGCCAAGGTCGGTGGATTTGATCTCGGTCCGATGTGGCGCAGGTCACGGAACGGTCACCCGCCCCCACGGCGTCCCGCGCGGAAGGACGCCTCCCGGCGCTCGTGAATGCGTGCACGCGTCCACATCGGTCATCGAACCTCCTCGCGAGGTGTGAACGCGGTGCTCTATCAAGCGGCCTCGTCCAGCACCAATTTGCATGCAGAGGAACTCTCTTGATATGGAGACGCCCTGCGTGACCAGCGGTAACGAATGAATATGTCACTTCTGGTGATCAGTCTGACGCTTCGTGTATGAAGATCGACGCTCATCCGACTTCATGATCCTTCGTCAGGTGGTGGAGATCACAAACTCGGTGCCGCACCCGTGTCGCAGATCACAGACCGGCAGGCATAGGATGCGGGGCAGTTGGGCTTGTGACCTGCTTCACATGTTCGCGATCTTCGTCGAGACAGGCGGGGTTCGTGTGACAGGTGGGGCGGGAGAGCAGGGCCCACGCAATCCGCCAGCAGTCAGTGCCGACTGAGAGGAGCGAGGAGCGGTGAACGCCTATGCGCCCATCCTCGTACTGGGAGCCCTCGGGGCAGGCTTTGCGATCTTCTCCGTGATCATGGCCACGCTGATCGGCCCGAAGCGCTACAACCGGGCCAAGCTCGAGGCCTACGAGTGCGGGATCGAGCCCACCCCCACGCCGGCCGGCGGCGGGCGATTCCCCATCAAGTACTACCTGACGGCGATGCTCTTCATCGTCTTCGACATCGAGATCGTCTTCCTCTACCCGTGGGCCGTCACCTTCGACGCCCTGGGTGTTTTCGGGCTCGTGGAGATGCTGCTCTTCGTGCTCACCGTCTTCGTCGCCTACGCGTACGTCTGGCGCCGCGGCGGCCTGGAATGGGACTGAGGGGCCTTTAAGCCATGGGACTCGAAGAAAAACTGCCGAGCGGTTTCCTGCTGACCACCGTCGAGCAGGCCGCGGGCTGGGTACGCAAGGCATCCGTCTTCCCCGCCACCTTCGGCCTCGCGTGTTGTGCCATCGAGATGATGACCACCGGCGCGGGGCGCTACGACCTGGCGCGCTTCGGCATGGAGGTCTTCCGCGGCTCGCCGCGTCAGGCGGACCTGATGATCGTGGCCGGCCGGGTCAGCCAGAAGATGGCGCCGGTGCTGCGGCAGGTCTACGACCAGATGCCGAATCCCAAGTGGGTGATCTCCATGGGGGTCTGCGCGTCGTCCGGCGGCATGTTCAACAACTACGCGATCGTCCAGGGCGTCGACCACATCGTCCCGGTCGACATCTACCTCCCGGGCTGCCCGCCACGGCCCGAGATGCTGATGGACGCGATCCTCAAGCTCCACCAGAAGATCCAGACGTCCAAGCTCGGCGTGAACGCGGAGGAAGCGGCCCGCGAGGCCGAGGAAGCCGCGCTCAAGGCACTCCCCACCATCGAGATGAAGGGGCTGCTGCGATGAGCGACGCGAACGGCAAGAACGGTGCGAACGGCTCGAACGGGGTGAACCCCGAGAAGGACCTCGCGGCCTCCAACCTCCCCGGCCAGCGCGGCGACGGCGGCGAGGAGATCCGCGTCCAGCGCGGCATGTTCGGCGCGAACAACGGCGGCGACACCTCCGGCTACGGCGGTCTGGTCCGCTCCATCCGGCTCCCCGGAGAGGCCGTCCGCCCCTACGGCGGCTGGTTCGACGAGGTCGCCGACGAACTGGAGGGCGCCCTGGAGGAACAGGGCCTCGTCCCCGAGAACGTCATCGACAGGACCGTCGTCGACCGCGGCGAGCTCACCTTCCACATCGAGCGCGAACACCTGCCGACCGTCGCCCGCACCCTCCGCGACGACCCGGCCCTCCGCTTCGAGCTGTGCACCGGTGTCTCCGGCGTCCACTACCCCGGCGACAAGGGCCGCGAGCTGCACGCCGTCTACCACCTGCGCTCGATCACCCACAACCGGCTGATCCGCCTGGAGGTCTCCGCCCCCGACGCCGACCCGCACATCCCGTCGCTCGTCCCCGTCTATCCGACCAACGACTGGCACGAGCGCGAGACGTACGACTTCTTCGGCATCGTCTTCGACGGCCACCCCGCGCTGACGCGGATCATGATGCCGGACGACTGGCAGGGCTTCCCGCAGCGCAAGGACTATCCCCTCGGCGGCATCCCCGTCGAGTACAAGGGCGCCCAGATCCCGGCTCCGGACCAGCGGAGGTCGTACTCATGAGCACGTCACACGCATCCGCCGCTTCGGCGCGCGAGACCACCGAGGGCACCGTCTACACGGTCACCGGCGGCGACTGGGACGAGGTCGCCGAGACCGCCGCCCGTTCCGACGACGAGCGCATCATCGTCAACATGGGGCCCCAGCACCCGTCCACCCACGGTGTGCTCCGGCTGATCCTGGAGATCGACGGCGAGACCGTCACCGAGGCCCGCTGCGGCATCGGCTACCTCCACACCGGCATCGAGAAGAACCTCGAATACCGGACGTGGACCCAGGGCACCACGTTCGTGACGCGCATGGACTACCTGACGCCGTTCTTCAACGAGACGGCGTACTGCCTCGCCGTGGAGAAGCTCCTCGGCATCGAGGACGAGATCCCGGACCGCGCCACGATCATCCGGGTGCTCCTGATGGAGCTGAACCGGCTCTCCTCCCACCTGGTGTGCATCGCCACCGGCGGCATGGAGCTGGGCGCGACCACGATCATGATCTACGGCTTCCGTGATCGTGAACTGATTCTCGACATCTACGAGCTGATCACCGGCCTGCGCATGAACCACGCGTACATCCGGCCCGGCGGACTCGCCCAGGACCTGCCGCCCGGCGCGGTGGACCAGATCCGCGAGTTCGTGAAGAAGATGCAGAAGAACCTTCCCGAGTACGACAAGCTCGCCACCGGGAACCCCATCTTCAAGGCCCGTATGCAGGACGTCGGCTACCTGGACCTGTCCGGCTGCATGGCCCTCGGCGCCACCGGCCCGATCCTCCGCTCCGCCGGCCTCCCGCACGACCTGCGCAAGGCCCAGCCGTACTGCGGCTACGAGACGTACGACTTCGACGTCCCGACCGCCGACACCTGCGACTCCTACGGCCGCTTCCTGATCCGCCTCGAAGAGATGCGCCAGTCCCTGCGGATCGTCGAGCAGTGCCTGGACCGGCTGCAGCCGGGCCCGGTCATGGTCGGCGACAAGAAGATCGCCTGGCCCGCCCAGCTCGCCCTGGGACCGGACGGACTCGGCAATTCCCTGGACCACATCAAGAAGATCATGGGCACCTCCATGGAGGCCCTGATCCACCACTTCAAGCTGGTGACCGAGGGATTCCGCGTCCCGCCGGGACAGACGTACGCGGCGGTCGAGTCGCCCAAGGGCGAACTCGGGGTGCACGCCGTGTCCGACGGAGGCACCCGCCCCTTCCGGGTCCACTTCCGCGACCCGTCCTTCACCAACCTGCAGGCCATGGCGGCGATGTGCGAGGGCGGCCAGGTCGCCGACGTCATCGTCGCCGTCGCGTCCATCGACCCCGTGATGGGAGGCGTCGACCGGTGACCACCACCCCCGAGGGCGTCAGCCTGGGCATGCCGCAACTGCCCGCGCCCGACTACCCGGACGACGTTCGAGCCCGGCTGGAGCGGGACGCGGCCCAGGTCGTCGCCCGCTACCCGGACTCCCGGTCCGCCCTCCTGCCGTTGCTGCATCTCGTGCAGTCGGAGGAGGGCCATGTCACCCGCACCGGCATGCGGTTCTGCGCCGAGGTGCTCGGCCTGACCACGGCCGAGGTCACCGCGGTCGCCACCTTCTACTCCATGTACCGCCGCAAGCCCTCCGGCGACTACCAGGTGGGCGTCTGCACCAACACCCTGTGCGCGGTGATGGGCGGCGACGCGATCTTCGAGGCGCTCCAGGACCACCTCGGCGTCGGCAACGGCGAGACCACCGGCGACGGCAAGGTCACCCTGGAACACATCGAGTGCAACGCGGCCTGCGACTTCGCGCCGGTCGTGATGGTCAACTGGGAGTTCTTCGACAACCAGACCGTCGACAGCGCCAAGCGACTCGTCGACGACCTGCGCGAGGGAACCGAGGTCCGGCCCACGCGCGGGGCGCCGCTGTGCACCTTCAAGGACACCGCGCGGATCCTCGCCGGCTTCCCCGACGAGCGGCCCGGCGCCGTCGAGGCGAGCGGCGGCGCGGGACCCGCCTCGCTGGTCGGCCTCCGCCTGGCCAGGGGAGAGGCCGGACCCGCGCGCGTGGTCCACCCACGGGACGGCGGCCCGCACGACGAGCCGCAGGACAGGGTGCACGAGCCGTCACCCGGGGAGCACCTCAGCTCGCACGACGCGCCGCAGGAGACATCGGCCTCCGACCCTGCCCACCCGGCCGGGCCCACCGCCGAGGAGGGGGAGTGATGACGTTGGCACCCGAGATCAAGGGCAGCAGCCCGGAGAAACTGCTCGCACCCGTGCTGTCGGCCTTCTGGGACGAGGACAGGCCGTGGTCGCTCGACGTCTACCGCAGGCACGACGGGTACGAGGGACTGCGCAAGGCGCTGGCCATGTCACCGGACGACGTCATCGCGTACGTCAAGGAGTCGGGGCTGCGCGGCCGTGGCGGCGCGGGATTCCCGACCGGAATGAAATGGCAGTTCATTCCCCAGGGTGATGGAAAACCGCACTATCTCGTTGTCAACGCCGACGAGTCGGAGCCCGGAACGTGCAAGGACATTCCGCTCCTCTTCGCGAACCCGCACAGCCTCATCGAGGGCATGATCATCGCGTGCTACGCCATTCGGTCCTCGCATGCCTTCATCTACCTGCGTGGTGAGGTCGTCCCCGTCCTGCGGCGGCTGCACGAGGCCGTCCGCGAGGCCTACGAGGGGGGCTTCCTCGGCGAGAACATCCTGGGCAGCGGACTCGACCTCGACATCACCGTGCACGCCGGCGCCGGCGCGTACATCTGTGGTGAGGAGACCGCACTGCTCGACTCGCTCGAAGGCCGCCGTGGTCAACCCCGACTGCGTCCCCCTTTCCCCGCTGTGGAAGGCCTCTACGCCTGTCCCACTGTGGTGAACAACGTCGAGTCGATCGCCTCGGTTCCCGCCATCCTGCACAAGGGCAAGGAATGGTTCCGGTCGATGGGAAGCGAGAAGTCCCCCGGCTTCACGCTCTACTCCCTCAGCGGCCATGTCGCCTCCCCCGGCCAGTACGAGGCCCCGCTCGGCATCACCCTGCGCCAGCTGCTGGAGATGAGCGGCGGCATGCGGCCCGGCCATCGCCTCAAGTTCTGGACGCCGGGCGGCTCCTCGACCCCGATGTTCACCGACGAGCACCTCGACGTCCCTCTCGACTACGAGGGAGTGGGCGCCGCCGGTTCCATGCTCGGCACCAAAGCCCTCCAGTGCTTCGACGAGACGACCTGCGTCGTCCGGGCCGTCACCCGCTGGACCGAGTTCTACGCCCACGAGTCCTGCGGCAAGTGCACCCCGTGCCGCGAAGGCACCTACTGGCTGGTCCAGTTGCTGCGCGACATCGAGGCCGGCAAGGGCGTCATGAGCGACCTCGACAAGCTGAACGACATCGCCGACAACATCAACGGCAAGTCCTTCTGCGCCCTCGGCGACGGCGCCGCCTCGCCGATCTTCTCCTCCCTCAAGTACTTCCGCGCGGAGTACGAGGACCACATCACGGGCCGGGGCTGCCCGTTCGACCCGGCCAAATCGACCGCCTGGGCCGACAAGGACAAGCACGCGGAGGTGAACGCATGACCGTGACCACCAGCGCTCCCTCCGGGGGCGGGGAGGCGGCGGTCCCGCCGGAAGATCTCGTCTCGCTGACCATCGACGGCATCGAGATCAGCGTGCCCAAGGGCACCCTGGTCATCCGGGCCGCCGAACAGCTCGGCGTCGAGATCCCCCGCTTCTGCGACCACCCCCTCCTCGACCCCGCCGGCGCGTGCCGCCAGTGCATCGTCGAGGTCGAGGGCCAGCGCAAGCCCATGGCGTCCTGCACGATCACCTGTACGGACGGGATGGTCGTCAAGACGCACCTCACCTCCCCGGTCGCGGAGAAGGCCCAGAAGGGTGTGATGGAGCTCCTGCTCATCAACCACCCGCTGGACTGCCCCGTCTGCGACAAGGGCGGCGAGTGCCCGCTGCAGAACCAGGCCATGTCGCACGGCCACTCCGAGTCCCGCTTCGAGGGCAGGAAGCGGACGTACGAGAAGCCCGTGGCGATCTCCACGCAGGTGCTCCTCGACCGCGAGCGGTGCGTGCTGTGCGCCCGCTGCACCCGGTTCTCCAACCAGGTCGCCGGCGACCCGATGATCGAACTGATCGAGCGGGGCGCCCTGCAGCAGGTCGGCACCGGCGAGGGCGACCCCTTCGAGTCGTACTTCTCCGGCAACACCATCCAGATCTGCCCCGTCGGCGCGCTGACCTCGGCGGCGTACCGATTCCGCTCCCGCCCCTTCGACCTGGTCTCCTCGCCGTCCGTCTGCGAGCACTGCTCCGGCGGCTGCGCCACCCGCACCGACCACCGGCGCGGCAAGGTCATGCGACGCCTCGCGGCCGACGACCCCGAGGTCAACGAGGAGTGGATCTGCGACAAGGGCCGCTTCGCGTTCCGCTACGCGCAGCGCCCGGACCGGCTGACCACTCCGCTCGTCCGCAACGCCGAGGGCGTCCTGGAGCCCGCTTCCTGGCCGGAGGCCCTGGAGGTCGCCGCCCGGGGGCTCCTCGCGGCGCGTGGCCGGGCCGCCGTCCTGACCGGCGGCCGGCTCACCGTCGAGGACGCCTACGCGTACAGCAAGTTCGCGCGGGTGGCCCTCGACACCAACGACATCGACTTCCGCGCGCGCGTGCACAGCGGCGAGGAGGCCGACTTCCTGGCCGCCCGCGTCGCCGGACGCGGCCGCGACCTCGACGGTACGGGCGTCACCTACACCTCGCTGGAGAAGGCGCCCGCCGTCCTGCTGGTCGGGTTCGAGGCCGAGGAGGAGGCGCCCGGCGTCTTCCTGAGGCTGCGCAAGGCCTGGCGCAAGCACAAGCAGCGGGTGTTCTCGCTGGCGACGCACGCCACCCGGGGCCTCACGAAGGCCGGCGGCACTCTGCTGCCCGCCGCGCCCGGCACCGAGACCGAGTGGCTGGACGCCCTCGCGAGTGGCTTCGGCCTCGACGACGACGGCACCAGGGCCGCCGAGGCGCTGCGCACCGAGGGCGCCGTGATCGTCGTGGGTGAGCGCCTCGCCGCTGTCGCGGGTGGGCTCACCGCCGCCGTCCGGGCCGCGTCGCTGACCGGCGCGAAGCTGGTGTGGATCCCGCGCAGGGCAGGCGAGCGCGCCGCCGTCGAGGCGGGCGCGCTGCCGTCCGTGCTGCCGGGCGGACGCCCGGCCACCGACCCGCGCGCACGCGCGGAGGTCGCCGCCGCCTGGGGCGTCGGCGAACTCCCCGCGCGCTACGGCCGGGACACCGGGCAGATCGTCGAGGCCGCCGCCACCGGAGAGCTCGGGGCCCTGGTGGTGGCGGGTGTGGAAGTCGGCGATCTGCCCGACCCGGCACGCGCGCGTGAGGCACTGTCCGCGGTGGGCTTCCTGGTGTCGCTGGAACTGCGGCCCAGCGAGGTCACCGACCGGGCGGACGTCGTCCTCCCGGTCGCCGCCGTCGCCGAGAAGGCGGGCACCTTCGTCAACTGGGAAGGCCGCGTGCGGATGTTCGAGGCCGCGCTGAAGCCCGACCAGATGACCCGCCCGGTGGCCCCCACCGACGGCCGCGTCCTGCAGATGCTGGCCGACGCCATGGACGTCCACCTGGGGCTGCCGGACCTGCGCACCACGCGCGCGGAGCTGGACCGCCTCGGGGCGTGGGACGGGGCGAGGGCCAACGAGCCGGTGGAGGTCGCGGCCGGAGCGCCGCGCGCGGCCGCCGGGGAGGCCGTCCTCGCCGGACACCGGTTGCTGCTCGACCAGGGCCGTCTCCAGGACGGCGACGAGGCGCTCGCCGGGACCCGGCACGCCGCCCACGCGCGCGTGTCCGCCGCCACGGCCGCCGAGGTCGGCGTCAAGAACGGCGACGCCCTCGCGGTCAGCGGCCCCGCCGGGGTCGTCGAACTGCCGTTGCTGATCAGCGAGATGCCCGACCGCGTCGTCTGGCTGCCGCTGAACTCCACCGGTTCGGGCGTCGCCTCCGACACGGGGGCGCTGCCCGGCGCACTCGTCCGTATCGGCCCCGCGACGCTCGCAGCCGAGGCCCCCGAGGAGGTGGAGGCATGAGCGCGTACTTCATCGCCGCTGAGGACCTCTCGATGTTCGGCCGCGACCCCTGGTGGCTGGTCGTCGTCAAGGCGGTGTTCTGCTTCGCCTTCCTGATGATCACCGTGCTGTTCTCCATCGTGTGGGAGCGCAAGGTCGTCGCCTGGATGCAGCTGCGCATCGGCCCCAACCGGCACGGCCCCTGGGGCATGCTCCAGTCGCTCGCCGACGGCATCAAGCTGATGCTCAAGGAAGACGTCATCGTCAAACGCGCGGACAAGGTCGTCTACGTCCTCGCGCCGATCGTCGCGGCCATCCCGGCCTTCATGGCGATCGCGGTGATCCCCTTCGGGCCCGCCGGCAACGAGATCTCGATCTTCGGCCAGCGCACCACGATGCAGCTCACCGACCTGCCGATCGCGATGCTCTACATCCTCGCCGTCGCCTCGGTCGGCATCTACGGCATCGTCCTCGCGGGGTGGAGCTCCGGCTCCACCTATCCGCTCCTGGGCGGCCTGCGCTCCTGTGCGCAGATGATCTCCTACGAGATCGCCATGGGCGCCGCGTTCGCCTCCGTCTTCCTCTACTCCGGGTCGATGTCGACGTCCGCGATCGTCGAGGCGCAGCAGGACCGCTGGTACATCGTGCTGCTGCCGGTCTCGTTCGTCATCTACATCGTGACCATGGTCGGCGAGACCAACCGCGCCCCGTTCGACATGCCGGAGTCCGAGGGCGACCTCGTCGGCGGCTTCAACACCGAGTACTCGTCGATCAAGTTCGCGATGTTCATGCTCGCCGAGTACGTCAACATGGTGACCGTCTCCGCCGTGTCGGTGACGCTGTTCCTCGGCGGCTGGCGGGCTCCCTACCCCATCAGCACCTTCTGGGAGGGCGCCAACCACGGCTGGTGGCCGATGCTCTGGTTCGTGGTGAAGGTGCAGCTGCTGCTGTTCTTCTTCATCTGGCTGCGCGGCACCCTCCCACGCGTCCGCTACGACCAGCTGATGAAGCTCGGCTGGAAGGTCCTCCTGCCCGTCTCCGTGGTCTGGCTGATGCTCGTCGCGACCGTGCGGACCCTCAGGAACGAGAACTACGACTTCGCCGAGATCGCGCTGTACGTCCTCGGCGCCGTCATCGTCCTCTTCCTGCTGTCCGTCGTCGCCGACATGTTCCGCGACCGGCGCGAGGCGCAGGACCAGCCCGCCGAACCGGCCGGCTTCGACCCGATGGCCGGCGGATTCCCCGTGCCGCCCCTGCCCGGACAGACCCTCCCGCCGGTGCCGCGCAGGCGCCCGCGCCGGGAGCGGGAGCTGATTGTCAGTGGCGGGTCCGATACTGACAGTGACGGATCTTCGAATGGGAGGGAGGCGTCCGATGGCTGAGGAGCCGAAAGAGAACAAGCAGGGGTTCCAGAACCCCGTCGCCGGCTTCGGCGTGACCTTCAAGGCCATGTTCAAGAAGCGGCTGACCGAGCAGTACCCGGAGCAGGAGAAGACCACGGCCCCGCGGTTCCACGGCCGGCACCAGCTCAACCGCCATCCGGACGGCCTGGAGAAGTGCGTCGGCTGCGAACTGTGCGCCTGGGCCTGCCCCGCCGACGCCATCTACGTCGAGGGCGCCGACAACACGGACGAGGAGCGCTACTCCCCGGGCGAGCGGTACGGCCGCGTCTACCAGATCAACTACGCCCGCTGCATCCTGTGCGGCCTGTGCATCGAGGCCTGCCCCACGCGCGCGCTCACCATGACCAACGAGTTCGAGCTGGCCGACTCCAGCCGCGCCAACCTCATCTACACCAAGGAGCAGCTGCTCGCCGGTCTGGAGGAGGGCATGGTCGACTCGCCCCACTCGATCTTCCCCGGCGCCGACGAGCAGGACTACTACCGGGGTCTGGTCACCGAGGCAGCGCCCGGTACGGAGCGTCAGGTCGCCACCTCCAAGGGCGAGAAGCCCCAGGAGGCCGCCTCCACCTCCGGTGCGGACGAACCGGCGTCGGAGAAGGTGATCCGCCCATGACGCAGCAACTCGCCGCCTACACCACGTCCACCGGTGAGGCCTTCCAGTTCTGGGTGCTCGGCACGATCGCCGTCATCGGCGCCCTGTGCACCGTCTTCATGAAGAAGGCCGTGCACAGCGCGCTCTGCCTCGCCGGCACCATGATCATCCTGGCCGTGTTCTACCTGGCCAACGGCGCCTACTTCCTGGGCGTCGTGCAGATCGTCGTCTACACCGGCGCGATCATGATGCTGTTCCTGTTCGTGGTGATGCTCGTCGGCGTCACCGCGGCGGACTCCCTGAAGGAGACCATCAAGGGCCAGCGCTGGCTGGCCCTCCTGTGCGGCCTCGGCTTCGGCATCCTGCTGACCGCAGGCATCGGCAACGCCGCGCTGACGGAGTTCAACGGCCTGGGCACGGCGAACGCGGGCGGCAACGTGGAGGGCCTCGCGGCCCTGATCTTCACCGACTACGTGTTCGCCTTCGAACTCACCGGCGCCCTGCTCATCACGGCCGCCGTAGGCGCCATGGTCCTCACCCACCGGGAGCGCACCGAGCGCGCCAAGACCCAGCGCGAGCTGGCCGAACAGCGCGTACGCGAGGGCAAGCACCTGCCGCCGCTGCCGGCCCCCGGCGTCTACGCCCGGCACAACGCGGTCGACATCGCGGGCCTGCTGCCCGACGGCACGCCGTCCGAGCTGACCGTCAGCAAGACGCTGCGGGACCGGGGCCAGATCCGTGACGTGTCGACCGAGGCGCTGAACGACCTCAAGGCCCTGGAGCAGCGCGCCGAGGACCGCCTGGAGCGCACCAACAGCGGGAACGGCCCCAAGCGCGGGGAGGCATCGAAGTGAATCCCGTCAACTACCTGTATCTCGCCGCCCTCCTGTTCACGATCGGCGCCACCGGCGTCCTGATCCGGCGGAACGCGATCGTGGTGTTCATGTGTGTCGAGCTGATGCTCAACGCCTGCAACCTCGCCCTGGTCGCCTTCTCCCGGATGCACGGCAATCTCGACGGCCAGATCATCGCCTTCTTCACGATGGTCGTCGCCGCCGCGGAGGTCGTGGTCGGACTCGCGATCATCGTGTCGCTGTTCCGGTCCCGCCACTCGGCCTCGGTCGACGACGCCAGCCTGATGAAGCTGTAAGGGGTCGGAAGAATCGTGGAGAACCTGATTGCGCTGCTGGTCGCGGCGCCCCTGCTCGGAGCGGCCGTCCTGCTATGCGGCGGCCGTCGCCTGGACGCCGTCGGCCACTGGATCGGCACGGCCCTCGCCGCCGCCTCCTTCGTCATCGGCGCCGTCCTCTTCGTCGACATGCTCGGCAAGGACGCCGAACACCGCGAGATCGGCCAGCACCTGTTCAGCTGGATTCCCGTCGAGGGCTTCCAGGCCGACGTCGCCTTCCAGCTCGACCAGTTGTCGATGACGTTCGTCCTGCTGATCACCGGAGTCGGCTCGCTCATCCACGTGTACTCCATCGGGTACATGGAGCACGACGAGCGCCGACGCCGCTTCTTCGGCTATCTGAACCTGTTCCTCGCGGCGATGCTGCTGCTGGTCCTCGCCGACAACTACCTGTTGCTGTACGTCGGCTGGGAGGGCGTCGGTCTCGCCTCGTACCTGCTGATCGGCTTCTGGCAGCACAAGCCCAGCGCCGCCACCGCCGCGAAGAAGGCCTTCCTGGTCAACCGCGTCGGCGACGTGGGCCTGTCCATCGCCATCATGCTGATGTTCACCACCTTCGGGACCTTCGCCTTCGGGCCGGTCCTGGGCGCCGTCGGCGAGACGAGCGAGGGCACGCTCACCGCGATCGCCCTGATGCTGCTGCTCGCGGCCTGCGGCAAGTCCGCCCAGGTGCCGCTGCAGTCCTGGCTCGGGGACGCGATGGAGGGCCCGACCCCGGTCTCCGCCCTGATCCACGCCGCGACCATGGTCACCGCCGGTGTCTACCTGATCGTCCGCTCCGCCGCCATTTTCAACGGCGCCCCGGACGCGCAGCTCGTCACCACCGTCGTCGGCGCGGTCACGCTCCTCTTCGGTGCGATCGTCGGTTGCGCGAAGGACGACATCAAGAAGGCCCTCGCCGGCTCGACGATGTCGCAGATCGGGTACATGGTGCTGGCCGCGGGCCTCGGCCCCATCGGCTACGTCTTCGCGATCATGCACCTGGTGACGCACGGCTTCTTCAAGGCCGGGCTGTTCCTCGGCGCCGGCTCGGTCATGCACGGCATGAACGACGAGGTCGACATGCGCAAGTACGGCGGCCTGCGGAAGTACATGCCGGTCACCTTCGTCACCTTCGGCCTCGGCTACCTCGCCATCATCGGCTTCCCGGGCCTGTCCGGCTTCTTCTCCAAGGACAAGATCATCGAGGCGGCCTTCGCCAAGGGCGGCACCGAGGGCTGGATCCTCGGCGGCGTGGCCCTGCTGGGCGCGGCCATCACCGCGTTCTACATGACGCGCGTGATGCTGATGACGTTCTTCGGCGAGGAGCGCTGGCGCAACCAGCCCACGGCCTCCCCGGCCGAGCCGGACGTGGAGCCCGCCGCCGAGCACCACGGCGCGCACGCGGAACCGCACCCCCACGAGTCGCCCAGGGTCATGACGATCCCCATGATCGTGCTGGCCGTCGGGTCGGTCTTCGGCGGCGCGTTCTTCAGCATCGGCGACCGCTTCATCCACTGGCTGGAGCCCGTCACCGACCACGCGCACGGCCACCCGCCGATCGGCGCCGCGGCGGTCACCTCGGCCACCGTCGCCGTGATGGTCGTCGGTGTCGGCCTCGCCTGGCTGCAGTACGGGCGCAAGCCCGTCCCCGTCGTCGCCCCGCGCGGATCGCTGCTCACCCGGGCCGCCCGGCGCGACCTGCTCCAGGACGACTTCAACCACGTCGTCCTCGTACGCGGCGGAGAGCACCTGACGCGCTCCCTCGTCTACGTCGACCACACCCTGGTCGACGGCGTCGTCAACGGCACGGCGGCCTCGATGGGCGGCCTGTCCGGGCGGCTGCGCCGGATCCAGAACGGCTATGCCCGCTCGTACGCGGTCTCGATGTTCGGCGGCGCTGCGATCCTCATCGCCGCGACCCTGCTGATGAGGGCGGTCTGATACCGATGTCCTTTCCTCTGCTGACAGCGACGGCGGCGCTCCCGGCCCTCGGGGCCATCGCCACGGCCGCCGTCCCCGCCCAGCGGCGCAACGCCGCGAAACTGCTGGCGCTGGTCGTCTCGCTGGGCACGCTCGTGCTCGCCGCGATCATCGCGTTCCGCTTCGACCCCGGTGGCGACCGCTACCAGCTCACCGAGTCCCACGCCTGGATCGCGGACTTCGGCGTGCGGTACGAACTGGGCGTCGACGGCATCGCGGTGGCGCTGATCGGGCTCACCGCCCTGCTGATCCCGTTCATCATCCTCGCGGGCTGGCACGACGCCGACCCGCTGGAGACCGGGAACAAGCGCTGGCGGCCGACGCAGGGCTTCTTCGCCCTCATCCTGGCCGTCGAGGCGATGGTGATCATCTCCTTCGAGGCCACCGACGTCTTCCTCTTCTACATCTTCTTCGAAGCCATGCTCATCCCGATGTACTTCCTCATCGGCGGCTTCGGGGACCGGGCCCACGAGCACGGCGAGGAGGCGGCGTCCACGCAACGCTCGTACGCCGCCGTGAAGTTCCTCCTCTACAACCTCGTCGGCGGTCTGATCATGCTGGCCGCGGTCATCGGCCTGTACGTGGTCGCCGGGAACTTCTCGCTCCCGGAGATCGCCGAGGCCCGTGCCAACGGCTCCCTGGAGATGGCGACGACCACCGAGCGGTGGCTGTTCCTCGGCTTCTTCTTCGCCTTCGCCGTGAAGGCCCCGCTGTGGCCGCTGCACACCTGGCTGCCCAACGCCATGCAGGAATCCACCGCCCCGGTCGCCGTCCTCATCACGGCCGTCGTCGACAAGGTCGGCACCTTCGCGATGCTCCGCTTCTGCCTCGGACTGTTCCCCGAGGCCAGCAAGTGGGCGACGCCCGCGATCCTCGTCCTGGCGTTGATCAGCATCATCTACGGGGCGCTGCTCGCCGTCGGCCAGCGCGACATCAAACGGCTGGTGGCGTACGCGTCGATCTCGCACTTCGGCTTCATCATCCTGGGCATCTTCGCGATGACCAGTCAGGGCCAGTCCGGTGCGACGCTCTACATGGTCAACCACGGCATCTCGACCGCCGCCCTGATGCTGGTCGCCGGATTCCTGATCTCCCGGCGCGGATCCCGGCTCATCGCCGACTACGGCGGGGTGCAGAAGGTCGCGCCGGTCCTCGCCGGCACCTTCCTGATCGGTGGCCTCGCGACGCTGTCGCTGCCCGGACTCGCCCCGTTCGTCAGTGAGTTCCTGGTCCTGGTCGGCACGTTCGCGCGCTATCCGGTGGTCGGGATCATCGCCACCGTCGGCATCGTCCTCGCCGCCCTCTACACCCTGGTGCTCTACCAGCGGACGATGACGGGCCCGGTGAAGGCCGAGGTCGAGGGGATGCCCGACCTGAGGGTGCGGGAGCTCGTGGTGGTCGCCCCGCTGGTCGTGCTGTTGATCTTCCTCGGCGTCTACCCGAAGCCGGTCACCGACATCGTCAACCCGGCGGTCGAGCACACCATGTCCGACGTCCAGAAGAAGGACCCCCAGCCCGAGGTGGAGGCGGCCAAGTGAGCGCATCAGCCGTCCACAGCCTGTGGACAACCGCGGCCGACCCGATCACCAAGATCGAGGCGCCGAAGATCGAATACGGGCAATTGTCGCCCACTCTGATCGTCATCGGCGCGGCGATCGTCGGAGTGCTGGTCGAGGCCTTCGTCCCGCGCAAGTTCCGCTACCACGTCCAGGTGTTCGTCTCCGTCGTCGCCCTCGCGGCCTCCTTCGCCGCGGTCGTCGCGCTCGCGGCGGGCGGATACGGCACCACCAAGGCCGGCATCGCGGCCATGGGCGCCATCGCCGTGGACGGACCGGCCCTGTTCCTCCAGGGGACGATCCTCCTCGCCGGCATCCTCGGCGTCTTCACCTTCGCCGAACGCCGCCTCGACCCCGAGGCGCACGGCAACAAGGTCGACTCCTTCGCCGCCCAGGCCGCCTCCGTGCCCGGCAGCGACAGCGAGAAGGCCGCCGTCAGGGCGGGGTTCACCACCACCGAGGTCTTCCCGCTGCTGCTCTTCGCGATCGGCGGCATGCTGATCTTCCCGGCGGCCAACGACCTGCTGACCCTCTTCATCGCGCTGGAGGTCTTCTCCCTCCCGCTCTACCTGCTGTGCGCCGTGGCCCGCCGCAAGCGGCTCATGTCACAGGAGGCGGCGGTCAAGTACTTCCTCCTCGGCGCCTTCGCCTCCGCCTTCACCCTCTTCGGCATCGCACTGCTGTACGGCTACGCGGGCTCGGTGAAGTACGCGACGATCGCCCAGGTCGTCGACGGCACCATCAGCGACATCAACCCCGCCCTCGCCGAGACCATGGGCAACGACGCGCTGCTGCTCATCGGCGCCGCCATGCTCGTCATGGGCCTGCTCTTCAAGGTCGGCGCGGTGCCGTTCCACATGTGGACCCCGGACGTCTACCAGGGGGCGCCCACGCCCGTCACGGGCTTCATGGCCGCCGCGACCAAGGTGGCGGCCTTCGGCGCGCTGCTCCGGCTCCTGTACGTCGTCCTGCCCGGCCTGCGCTGGGACTGGCGGCCGGTCATGTGGGCCGTCGCCATCGTCACCATGCTGGCCGGCGCGATCGTCGCCATCACCCAGACCGACATCAAGCGGCTGCTCGCCTACTCCTCGATCGCCCACGCCGGTTTCATCCTCGCCGGTGTCATCGCGGCCTCACCCGACGGTGTCTCGTCCGTGCTGTTCTACCTGGGCGCCTACTCCTTCGTGACCATCGGCGCGTTCGCCGTGGTGACGCTGGTGCGCGACGCGGGGGGCGAGGCCACGCACCTGTCCAAGTGGGCCGGGCTCGGCCGCAGGTCCCCCCTGGTGGCGGCCGTCTTCGCGGTCTTCCTGCTGGCCTTCGCGGGCATCCCGCTGACCTCCGGGTTCGCGGGGAAGTTCGCCGTGTTCAAGGCGGCGGCGGAAGGCGGCGCGGGCGCGATCGTCGTGGTCGGTGTGATCTCCTCGGCCATCGCCGCGTTCTTCTACATCCGCGTCATCGTGCTCATGTTCTTCAGCGAGCCGCGCCCCGAGGGGCCGACGGTCGCCGTGCCGTCACCGCTGACCATGACCGCGATCGCGGTCGGGGTCGTCGTCACCCTGGTGCTCGGTGTCGCGCCGCAGTACTTCCTGGATCTGGCGGGGCAGGCGGGCGTCTTCGTGCGATAGGGATCCGCTCAATTGTTCGAAATGTGTGCGAACGTGGCGGGACCCGGCTTCGGAAGAGGCCGGGTCCCGTCGGGGTTTTCGGGCCCCGGGGCCGCCCCCTGCGGGTGGAGCCTGTGGATAACTCTGAGGCTGTCGGTGCGGGCGCCTATCGTGGCAAGGGCTGGAGGAAGCACGGGCGGCACAGGACGCAAGGGCGCGGGGGACGGACGATGATCGGGACGGACGTGACGGACGTGACGGGTGTGAGGGCGGACGAGGGCGCGGCGGCCGGGCCGCGCGGGGACGGCGAGGCGCTGGCCGTGCTCCACCGTGTCTTCGGATACGACGCCTTCCGGGGCGAGCAGGAAGCCGTCATCGAGCATGTGGTCGCGGGCGGCGACGCCGTCGTGCTCATGCCGACCGGCGGGGGCAAGTCCCTGTGCTACCAGATCCCGTCCCTGGTCAGGCCCGGTACGGGCATCGTGGTCTCCCCGCTGATCGCGCTGATGCAGGACCAGGTGGACGCCCTGCGGGCCCTGGGCGTGCGCGCCGGGTTCATGAACTCCACGCAGGACTTCGACGAGCGGCGCGTGGTCGAGGCGGAGTTCCTCGCGGGCGAGCTGGACCTGCTCTACCTCGCACCGGAGCGCCTGCGGCTCGACGCCACCCTGGATCTGCTGGGGCGCGGCAAGATCTCGGTCTTCGCGATCGACGAGGCGCACTGCGTCTCCCAATGGGGCCACGACTTCCGGCCCGACTACCTCTCCCTCTCCCTGCTGGGCCGGCGTTGGCCGGACGTGCCGCGCATCGCCCTCACCGCCACCGCCACCCGTGCCACGCACCGCGAGATCACCGAGCGGCTGGACATGCCCGGGGCCAGGCACTTCGAGGCCAGCTTCGACCGGCCCAACATCCAGTACCGCATCGTGCCCAAGGCCGACCCGAAGAAGCAGCTGCTGTCCTTCCTGCGCCAGGAGCACGCGGGCGACGCCGGCATCGTCTACTGCCTCTCGCGCAACTCCGTCGAGCGGACCGCCGAGTTCCTCAGCAAGAACGGCGTCGAGGCGGTGCCGTACCACGCGGGCCTCGACGCGGGCACGCGCGCGGCGCACCAGTCACGGTTCCTGCGTGAGGAGGGGCTCGTCGTCGTCGCCACGATCGCCTTCGGCATGGGCATCGACAAGCCCGACGTACGCTTCGTCGCCCACCTCGACCTGCCGAAGTCCGTCGAGGGCTACTACCAGGAGACCGGCCGCGCCGGCCGCGACGGACTGCCGTCCACGGCCTGGATGGCGTACGGCCTGAACGACGTCATACAACAGCGGAAGATGATCCAGGGCAGCGAGGGCGACGAGGCGTTCCGCCGCAGGGCCGCCGCCCACCTCGACGCCATGCTGGCGCTCTGCGAGACGGCCCAGTGCCGGCGCGGCCAACTGCTCCAGTACTTCGGCCAGGAGCCCCAGGCCGAGGGCTGCGGCAACTGCGACACCTGCCTCGTCCCACCGGAGACCTGGGACGGCACCGTGGCCGCGCAGAAGGTGCTCTCCACGGTGGTGCGGCTCCAGCGCGAGCGGGGGCAGAAGTTCGGCGCCGTGCAGATCGTCGACATCCTGCTGGGGCGGCGGACCGCGAAGGTCATCCAGTTCGACCACGACCAGCTCTCCGTCTTCGGCATCGGCGAGGAACTGGCCGAGGGCGAATGGCGGGGCGTCGTGCGGCAGTTGCTCGCCCAAGGGCTCCTCGCGGTCGAGGGCGAGTACGGCACGCTGGTGCTCACCGAGGAGAGCGGGGCGGTGCTGCGGCGGGAGCGGGACGTGCCGCTGCGCAAGGAACCGAAGAAGCCGGCGACCACGCGGTCGACGTCCGGCGGCTCCGGGTCGTCGGGCTCCGGCCGGGGCGAACGCAAGGCGAAGGCGGCCGTCGAACTCCCCGACGACCTGCTCCCCGTCTTCGAGGCCCTGCGCGCCTGGCGCGCCGAACAGGCCCGCGAACAGGGCGTCCCCGCCTACGTCATCTTCCACGACGCCACCCTCCGCGAGATCGCGGCCATGGCCCCCGCCTCCGTCGCCGAACTCGGCACGATCAGCGGGATCGGCGAGAAGAAGCTCGCGACGTACGGGGAGGGGGTGCTGGGGGTGCTGGCGTCGACGGGCGGGGCCGTGGACGGACCTTCGGCCGCCGTCTCCGACGGGGCGAAGGGCCCGGCAGGCGACGACTCGGCTGACGCAGGCGCCTTCGACTGGCCGGACGACGAGCCGGAACCCGAGCCGGACGACTGGGCGTAGCGGACGCGCAGGACACGGCGGAGAAGCTGCGGACGATCACGGGGGAGCTGTCGGAACGCTTCTACGAACGGGCCGACGTGGTCCGCACCCTGGTGGTGACGCTGCGAGACGCTGGGTTGTCTCAACGAGCGGATCAACCACCCCCGCGGTGTCACCCCGGAGTGGATGCGTTCCTGGCACGAGGCCACACGTGCTGGGTTCCGTGTCTTCGGTGTGGCCGTCGGTGCCCCACGGGTCGCCGACCTGTTCCGTGTGATCTGACCCGGGCGCGGCCGGTACCGACGCGCGGGGACCTACGCCCGGCCCCCCACCACCCGCCCCCTGACCTCGCCCAGCCCCACCTTCGTGCCGCTCGGTCCGGGAGCCCATGCCGTGAGGGTCACCTCGTCGCCGTCCTCCAGGAACGTGCGCCTGCCGGTGGGGAGGTCGAGCGGGTCGCGCCCGTTCCAGGTGAGTTCCAGCAGCGAGCCCCGCTGGTCGGGGGCGGCCCCGCTGACCGTGCCGGAGCCGTAGAGATCGCCCGTACGCAGCGACGCGCCGTTCACCGTCATATGGGCCAACTGCTGCGCGGCCGTCCAGTACATCGTGGCGAAGGGCGGCTCCGAGACGACATGCCCGTTGACCGCGACGCTGATCCGCAGGTCGTACCCCCCGGGATCGATGTCCGGGGCGGAGTCGTCCAGGTAGGGCAGCAGCGGATGCGTACGCTCCGGCGGCGACACCCGCGCCTCCTCCAGCGCCTCCAGCGGTGTGACCCAGGCCGAGACCGACGTCGCGAACGACTTCCCGAGGAACGGCCCGAGCGGAACGTACTCCCAGGCCTGGAGGTCGCGCGCCGACCAGTCGTTGAGGAGACACACCCCGAAGACGTGGTCGCGGAAGTCCCCGAGCCCCACCGGCCGCCCCCGCTCGGAGGGCACCCCGACCACGAACCCGACCTCCGCCTCGATGTCCAGCCGTACGGACGGCCCGAACACCGGCTCCGGATCGGCCGGCGCCTTGCGCTGCCCGGCCGGCCGCACCACGTCCTCGCCGGACACGACGACCGTGCCGGACCGGCCGTGGTAACCGATCGGCAGATGCTTCCAGTTGGGCGTCAGCGGATCCGGCGCGTCGGGGCGGAAGATGCTGCCGACGTTCCGGGCGTGGTTCTCGGAGGCGTAGAAGTCGACGTAGTCGGCCACCTCGAACGGCAGGTGCAGCGTCACCGAGGACAGTGCGTGGAAGTGCGGCGCGATCGTCTCCCGGTGCGAGGGCACCGTGAGCCACGCCGTCAACGCCCGCCGCAGGTCCGACCAGGCCGTGCGCCCCGCCGCCAGCAGGGGGTTCAGCGTGGGGTGCGCCAGCAGCGCGGCGTACGGGGAACCGAGGGCGTGCGCCGCCGCCGCGGCGTCGAGGACGTGGTCGCCGAGACGGACACCGACCGTACGGGCGCCGGCGGTCCGGGCACCGGCAGAGGGGGCGTCGGACGCGTCGAGGGAGAAGACGCCGTAGGGGAGGTTGTGCGGGCCGAAGGGGTGACCTTCGGGGACATCGTCGGTGACATCGAAGGGGGGCATCGGGTGCTGCCTCGCTCTCGTGCGTTCCGTCGTACCTCTGGTCGCGGCTCACGTTACGGGGCGGTGCGAAGATCGGGGAGTGTCTAAAGAGTTCGCAATGTCCTGATAGGGGAGGGTCGGAAGGAAAGGTTCCGGCTTAGCGTCCTCTGGGGGGCACGGACGGGGTGGGTCCGGGTCCGGTAGGGGGGACACGTGGGGGGACCCGTGGCCATGGGTGCTTGGGGTGCGCCGATTCAGGCGGACCGAGGCGTTCCGGGGCTCGTCGTGAAGCTCGGCGACTATCCGCTGCACCACGGCGGCGTCGGAGCCATCCGCAGCCTGGGCCGGCTCGGCGTGCCGATGTACGCGATCACGGAGGACCGTTACACACCGGCCGCCGCCTCGCGCTATCTGCGGCGCGCGTTCGTGTGGCCGACCACCGGGACGGAGGAGCCCGCGTGGCTGGTGGAGGGACTGCTGCGCATCGGCCGGCGGATAGGGCGGCCCGCCGTGCTCATCCCCACCGACGAGGAGGCCGCGGTCCTCATCGCCGAGCACCAGGAGGAGTTGGCGACCCGCTTCCTCTTCCCCCGCGTCGACGGGAAGCTCCCGCGCCGCCTCGCCAGCAAGCAGGGGCTGCACGAACTCTGCGTGGAGCACGGCATCGCGAGCCCCGTCAGCTCGTTCCCGCAGTCGTACGAGGACGTGGAACGGTTCGCCGAACGGGCCCGCTTCCCCGTGGTGGCCAAGAACCGGGAGGCGTTCGAGCGGCGCAGGCAGCCCGCGGTGAACGGGACGACCCGCATCGCCGACCGGCAGTGCCTGCTGCGGCTGGCCCGCGGCTGGGGCGACCGGCCCGGGGTGATCCTCCAGGAGTACCTGCCCCGGGAGGACGCCGAGGACTGGATCGTGCACGCCTACTTCGACGCGGACTCCACCCCCCTCGCGATGTTCACCGGGGTGAAGGTGCGGTCGTGGCCGCCGCACGCGGGGATGACGGCGAACGCGTACGTCGTCGACAACCCCGAACTCGCCGACATCGCCGCCCGTTTCATCAAGCAGATCGGGTTCACGGGGATCATCGACCTCGATCTGCGGTTCGACCGGCGGGACGGGCGTTACAAGCTGCTGGACTTCAATCCACGGATGGGCGCGCAGTTCCGGCTGTTCGAGAACGAGGCCGGGATCGACGTCGTACGCGCCATGCACCTCGATCTGACCGGGCGTCCGGTGCCGGAGGGGGAACAGCTCGCCGGGCGGCGGTACATCGTGGAGAACATCGATCTGCCGGCCCTGCTCGCCTACCGGCGCAGCGGCTACACCACACCGCACGCGCCGCCGCGCGCGAGCGGTACGGAGCTGGCCTGGCTCGCGGGTGACGACCCGCTGCCGTTCCTCACGATGCTCGCGCGCTTCGTGCGACCGGGCGCGAAGCATCTCTACCAGCTGTGGCGGGCCAACCGCCTCGGCAACGCACACGTGCGCCCCTGAGCCCTGCCCGCAGGGCACCGGCACACGTGACCACACGAAGTAGGCATGAAGCGTCCTGGGGAGGGACTTCGTGATTCAACCGGTAGCAGTCATCGGTGCCGGGCCGTTCGGTCTGTCCACCGCCGCGCACCTGCGGGCGCACGGCATTGCGGTCCGAGTCTTCGGTGAACCCATGGTGAGCTGGCGGGACAACATGCCCGCCGGAATGCTGCTGAAGTCGACACCGGCGGCGTCGAGCATCGACGCCCCGCAGCAGGGCCACACGCTCGCCGACTACTGCGACGCGGCGGGGATCCGACGGCTGGTGACGGACGAGGACATCATCCCCGTCGGGACCTTCATCTCCTACGGCGAGTGGTTCCAGCAGCGGCTCGTGCCCGACCTGGAACGGGTCCGGGTGGTCTCGGTCGACCGGATCAAGAGCGGCGGCTTCGAACTGAAGCTGGACTCGGGGGAGTTGTTCGCGGCTCGGGCCGTCGTCGTGGCGAGCGGGCTGTTCGGGCTGGCGCACCTGCCGGCCGAGCTGGCGGGCGCGGCCGCGGACGGCCCCACCCCCATGGGGCCCGTCTCGCACAGCTCCCAGCACGCCGGCCTGAGCCGGTTCAAGGACCGGGAACTGATCGTCGTGGGCGCGGGGCAGTCCGCCCTGGAGGCGGCGGTGCTGGCGGCCGAGGCGGGGGCGCGGGTGCGGGTCGTCGCGCGCGGGCGGGGGGCCGTGGCGTTCGGCGCGCCCCCGTGGAAGCAGCCGAGGATGCGCCCCGAGTCGCCGTTCGGGCGGGCCTGGTCGCTGTGGGCGCTCAGTTACCACCCGCAGCCGTACCGGTATCTGCCCGAGGCCACCCGGCACTACCTGGTCCGCCGGGTGCTCGGGCCACTGGGCGCGTGGTGGCTGCGGGACCGGTTCGACGGGCGCGTGGAGGTGCGGGAGGTGGACCGGGTGGTGCGGGCCGGCGTCATCGACGGACGCCCCCTGCTGGTGGTGCGCGAGCACGACGGCCGTACGGCGGAGTTGGGCGCCGATCACGTCATGGCCGCGACCGGGTACCGGGTGGACCTCGCGTCGATGGGGTTCCTCGGCCATGAGCTCCGTACGGAGCTGGCGGTGAGCCGGGGGACGCCGGTGCTGGGGGCGGGGTTCCGGTCGTCGATCCCGGGGCTGTACTTCACGGGGTTGCCTGCGGCGGCGTCGTACGGGCCGGTGATGCGGTTCGTGTGCGGGACGGAGTTCGCCTCGCCTCGGTTGGCTCGGCATCTTGCCGCGGCCCATGGGTGAGACGGGTCCGGCGTGAGCTCGGGTGGGGCGGTGCGTGGCGGGGTGCGGGTCCTTCGTGACGGGGTGCGGGTCGGTCGTGGCTGATCGCGCCGTTCCCCGCGCCCCTTTCCCGGCCTGCGGTCGGCTCAAGGGGCGCAGGCCCCCTCGTCCCGCTGAACCCGCGTTCGGGCAAAGGGTGTTGACGTACGGGTGCCGTGGGGCGGTCGGGACGCCGGACGTCGTCCGGTTCGAGTCGAACCGATGGGGCGCGGCATCCGTATTCTCTGATCATGGCCGCTCCCACCGCATATTCACTCATCGCCACTGACCTGGACGGAACGCTCCTGCGCAGTGACGACACGCTCTCCGACCGGTCCCTCGCCGCGCTGGCGCGGGCCACGGAGGCCGGGGCCCAGCACCTCGTGGTGACGGGACGGCCGGCACCGAGAGTGCGCCCCCTCTTCGACGACCTCGGCAGCAGGGGGCTCGCGGTGTGCGGACAGGGCGCGCAGTTGTACGACCCCGGCGCGGACCGGCTGCTCTGGTCGGTCACCCTGGACAGGGAACTCGCCGAGACCGCGCTCGGCAAGATCGAGGCGGAGGTCGGTCAGGTGTACGCGGCGGTCGACCAGGACGGCGTCGACGGCCTCACCCTGATCGAGCCCGGCTACCTCATGCCGCACCCCACGCTGCCCGCGGTGCGGGTGCCGCGCCGGGACGACCTGTGGTGCGAGCCGATCAGCAAGGTGCTGCTGCGCCATCCCTATCTGTCGGACGACGAGTTGGCCTCGGCGGCGCGGATGGCGGTCGGTTCGCTGGCGACGGTCACCATGTCGGGGCCCGGCACCGTCGAACTCCAGCCATGCGGCATCACCAAGGCGACGGGTCTCGCGCTGGCCGCCGACCATCTCGGTCTGTCCCCGGACGAGACCATCGCCTTCGGTGACATGCCCAACGACATCCCGATGTTCGACTGGGCCGCGCACGGCGTCGCCATGGCCAACGCCCACCCCGAACTCAAGGCCGTGGCCGACGAGGTGACCCTCTCCAACGAGGACGACGGGATCGCGGTCGTGCTGGACCGGCTGTTCCACTGAACAAACGTTCCCCTGGGCCCGCCGGCCCAGGGGAACGAGTGCGGAGTGGGTGGGGCTCAGTAGGCGCCGAACACGTTGTCGATCGAGCCGTACCGGTCGGCGGCGTAGTTGCAGGCCGCCGTGATGTTCGCGACCGGGTCGTACGGGTCGTACGGGGTGCCGGACACGTGGTACGCGGCGAAGGTCGGGTCGATGACCTGGAGGAGGCCCTTCGACGGGGTGCCCGCTGCCGCGTTGGAGTCCCAGTTGTTGATCGCCAGCGGGTTGCCCGAGGACTCACGCATGATGTTGCGGTGGATCCCGTTGTATGTCCCGGGGATTCCCTTTTGCGCCATGATGTCCAGCGACTCGCGGATCCAGCCGTCGAGGTTGTTCGCGTACGTCTTGACCGACGCCTGCGTGGCCGTGGAGGTCTGCGAGGCCGTCGACGACTTCTTCGCCGTGGCCGCCTTCGTCCCGTTCACCTTCAGCTTCAGGCCCGGACGGATCAGGGCCGGGTTGTCGCCGACGGCCGCGCGGTTGTCCTTGTAGAGCCGTTGCCAGCCGCCCTTGGTGCGGTGCTCCCGGGCGATGGAGGAGAGCGTGTCGCCGGAGACCACGGTGTAGGTCGTGGACTTGGTCTGCGCGGCCGCCGGCGCGGACTGCGCGGCCGACTGGACGGAGCCGGCGGCCTGGGCCGGGGTGGCGGCGCTCGCGGTCGTGGCGACCGTGAGCGGGAGGGCCAGGGCGGCCCCGCCCGTTCCGGCGGCGAGCACGCCACGGGTGAACGCGTTGCTTCTGGGACGGCGGTGTTTGCCTCGTGCGGGCATGGCAAGTTCCTCTCCGTCGCCTGCGAGGTGAGCTGTCGGGTTCGGGCTGGAGATGCCCGGCCACGTGCGTCGCCCGGGCGGTCGCTGTGCGTGCCGCGTCCGCCGGGCGTACTGCGCGTGGCTTCACCCCGAGCCGGTCCGATGGGGGAAATGCCGGACCGGCGCTTACCTGGGTCCCCCGCTCCTGCCGTGCGTGGATGAGTGGTCAATGGGTGGGGGTCCGGGCGGCGGCAGGATTCGGCGGTCCGTCCGGACGGGGTGTGAACGTATGCGAGAGCACACGATCGGAACAAGTCCCGGTTTGGCCGGTAGGTCTAGTTGACCTTGACTTTGGTGTGATTCGGCGGCAATTGCCGATGCGTGTTCCTGGGTCAACTTGCCTACCGCAAAGGGAAAGTCCGCCCGGCGCCGGAAGGTTGCCCCAGGCTGGGCGGGTGACTCAACTCACGGGAGGAGTCGGGTGAAGTGCTCGCTTTACGGCAAATCGGTCAACTCGGACCGGGGGTTTAGGGACGCCTTCGGTGGTGTACCGGGGACCTCCGGGGGTCTCCGGCTTCTCCGGCGGCGGAGCGGGGACCCGGGGCGGGTCTCGCGCGGGTGCCGTACGCGCGTCGACCCGTGGGCGCTCGTGGTGATCGAAAGGTGACCGGATACGCTGACTCGGGTGATGGCAGCGACAGATCGACAAACTGTGTCATCGACCGTGAGAGCGACCCAGACCGACCGTGTGACCGTGTGACCGTCAGTAGACGTCAGCAGACAGGAGAACCCTCGTGACCGTCGTCGAGCCATTTGGGCTGAGCGCGCGGGACCAGGCTCTCGAAGCCGATGTCCAGGCCGGAATGGCGGCCGTCGAAGAGGGTCTGCTGGAGGCGACCAAGAGCGAGGTCCCCTTCATCCAGGAGGCCGCCCAGCATCTGCTGCGCGCGGGCGGGAAGCGGTTCCGTCCGCTGCTGGTGATGCTCGCGGCGCAGTTCGGGGACCCGTACGCGCCGGGTGTCGTGCCCTCGGCGGTCGTGGTCGAGCTGACCCATCTGGCCACGCTGTACCACGACGACGTGATGGACGAGGCCGAGGTGCGCCGGGGCGTGCCGAGTGCCAACGCCCGCTGGGACAACTCGCTCGCCGTCCTCACCGGCGACTTCCTCTTCGCCCGCGCCTCCCACGTCCTCGCCGACCTCGGCCCCGACGCCGTCCGCATCCAGGCCGAGGCCTTCGAACGGCTGGTCACCGGACAGATCCTGGAGACCGCCGGGCCGCGCGACGGACGCGACCCCATCGAGCACTACCTCGACGTGCTGGGCGGCAAGACCGGGTCGCTGGTCGCGGTCGCCGGACGGCTCGGCGCACTGATGGCCGGGGCCGACGAGACCGTGGTCGACGTGCTGACCCAGTACGGGGAGCGGCTCGGTGTCGCCTTCCAACTCGCCGACGACGTCCTCGACATCGCCTCCGACTCGCACGAGTCGGGCAAGACCCCCGGCACGGACCTCCGCGAGGGCGTGCCGACCATGCCGGTGCTGCGGCTGCGCGAGCGGGCGGGCCGGCTGGGGCTGGCGGACGACATCGCCCTGTGCGAGCTGCTCGACTCCGACCTCACCGACGACGCCCGCCACGCCGAGGCCCTGGCCCGGCTCCGCGTCCACCCCGCCCTGGAGCAGGCCCGCCGCGACACCATCCGGTACGCGGAGGAGGCCCGCGCCGTGCTGGCCCCCCTCCCCGAGTGCGACGCGAAGGCGGCGCTGGTGGAGCTGTGCGACGCCGTGGTGCACCGCGCCGGTTGATCACCCGGCGCCGGGTGCCCCCTGAGTCGAGCCCCGCTTAGGCCGGCCCCCTTAGGTCAGCCCTCTGAGGCCGGCCCTCTGACGCGAGCCCCGGACCCCGCCGCCCTCCAGGAGTGAGCGTCGGCGTCCCCTAGGGGGCGCGATCCCGCCCGTCGGCGTCGCCTCCATGGGCTGTGGGGAGGTGCCGCCCCGTCATGTCATCCCTGACGGGTCGCCATGTCATCCCGTAGCAGTACGTGGAGTTGAGTCCCGAGTCTGACGATTCCCTCCGGCCGATTTGGTCAGATGGGTATCACCACTCCTCACCGATTCGGGTGAGAATGGCGGCTGAGAGTAGACGCCGCCGCCGACGACGGAGGTAAGGCACACATGGCACCGTACGAAACCGACGACAGCGCCCGGTCCGGCGACACGGCCGCGCTCGCGGCCGAGGAGGCGCGCTCGGCACGGCGACGCAAGGCCGCGCGGTACGTCGTCCCGGTCACCGTGCTGGGCGTGGCGGCCGCGACCATCGGGCTCGTCCCGGCCTTCGCCGGCTCCGGTGACCCCGATCTGCCGAAGATCAGCGCGCAGGAACTCATCGAGAAGATCGCCGCTTCGGACGTGCAGCAGGTGTCCGGGACGGTGAAGATCACCACGGATCTCGGCCTGCCCGACCTGGGCGGCCTGGCGGACAGCCTGGGGGCGCAGGCCGCGCCCGGCGGCGACGGCGGCTCCTCCGCGGACCCCTCCTCCAAGCTTCTCGAACTCGCCTCCGGCACCCACACGTTGCGGATCGCCGCCGACGGCCCCGACAAGCAGAAGCTGTCGCTGCTGGACGAGGCCGCCGAGTACAGCGTCATCCACAACGGCGACGACCTGTGGGCGTACGACAGCGCCTCGAACGAGGTGTACCACGCGACCGGCGCCGGCCCGGAGGGCGAGGGGAAGGAAGGCGCGGACAAGGACGCCAAGGGCGGCAAGGGTGACAAGGGCGCCCCGGACACCGCCGAGGACGTGCCCGCCACGCCCCAGCAGCTCGCCGAGGAGGCCCTGAAGGCCGTCGACGACACCACGTCCGTGGCCGTCGACGGGACCGCGCAGGTCGCCGGGCGCGACGCGTACAAGCTGGTCGTCAAGCCCAAGCAGTCCGGTTCCACGGTCGGGGCGATCTCCATCGCCGTCGACGCGAAGACGGGCCTGCCGCTGAAGTTCACGCTCACCCCGGCGAGCGGCGGCGCGGCCGTCGTGGACGCGGGCTTCACGAAGGTCGACTTCGGCAAGCCGAGCGCGTCGACGTTCGACTTCACCCCGCCGAAGGGCGCGAAGGTCACCGAGGCCGACGAGGTCGAGAAGTCGGGCGGCCACGCGTCCGGGTCCGGCGACTCCGTGTTCGAGGGGCCCGGCAAGAACGGTGAGTTCAAGGACGGTGGGTTCAAGGGCCGTGAGGCCAAGGACGGCAAGGGCTCCGAGGCGGAGTTCGCGAGCGGGCTCGACGGGCTGAAGACCATCGGCAAGGGCTGGAGCACCATCGCCGTGTTCGACGGCGGGTCCGAGGCCGGTATGCCCACCGGTGGCGGCGACTCGTCCGGCGACGCCCGGGTCGACGGCTTCCTGAACTCCCTCGGCGACCAGGTCAAGGGCGAGTTCGGCTCGGGTACGGTCTTCAAGACCCGGCTGATCAACGTCCTCTTCACCGACGACGGCACCGTGTACGCGGGTGCGGTCACCAAGGACGCCCTGGTGAAGGCGGCCGACGCGGCGAAGTAGTGTCGCGGGCCGATGGGCCGGGGCGGTCCGGCGGTGACGCCGGTTCGGTGGGCCGGGACGGCGAAGCGGACGACATCCGGCCGGTGGGCCGGGACGGCGA
>NZ_JAVRFJ010000063.1:0-41361 GCF_031845845.1 Streptomyces gottesmaniae | reverse complement strand
CCCCGGTTCCGGTCAGAAAGCGCAGCGCATGCCCACCCAGCCCCACGACGACCGCACCCTCAGCCCGTACACCGGCTACACCCGCGCCCACTGGGAGTCGGCGGCCGACTCCCTGCTGGCCGCCGTGGAGCCGTACGCGACGGCCGACGGGGCGCTGTACGACCTGCCCGGCGACCGCACCAGCTGGTCCGGCCGACTCTCCGACGGACTGGAGGGATATGCCCGCACCCTCCTGCTCGCCGCCTTCCGCCGGGACGAGAACGCGCTCGCCCGGTACGCCGACGGCCTGGCCGCCGGCGTCTCGGGCGTCTGGCCGCGCATCGAGGACCGGAGCCAGCCCCTCGTCGAGGCCGCGTCGATCGCCTTCGCGCTGCGCGTGACCCGCAAGGAACTCTGGGACCGCCTCGACGACGGCGTCCGGCAGCGCGCGGCGGCCTGGCTCGGCGACGCGCTCACCGCCGAACCCTGGCCCTGCAACTGGGAGTTGTTCCCGGTGACCGTCGGCGG
Organism: Streptomyces gottesmaniae; assembly: GCF_031845845.1. Taxonomy (NCBI): domain Bacteria; kingdom Bacillati; phylum Actinomycetota; class Actinomycetes; order Kitasatosporales; family Streptomycetaceae; genus Streptomyces; species Streptomyces gottesmaniae. The sequence goes on along the minus strand of NZ_JAVRFJ010000063.1, from coordinate 40,854 downwards.
CTTCCTCGAAGAGATCGGGCACGAACCGGAGCTGTCCCGCCGCGTCGTCGAGCAGCGCCTCGACCGGATCGAGCAGTGGTATCTCGGCGACGGCTGGTACACCGACGGCGACGGCCGCAAGTTCGACTACTACAACGGCTGGGCCATGCACCTCTACCCGGTGCTGCACGCCTGGCTCGCGCGGGACGACCGCCTCCTCGCCCGTTACGGCGACCGCCTCGCGACCCATCTCGGCGACTACGCCCGCCTGTTCGGCGGCGACGGCGCCCCCCTGCACCAGGGCCGCTCCCTCACCTACCGCTTCGCGACCACCGTCCCGCTCTGGCTGGGCGCCCTCACCGGCCGTACGCCCCTGTCGCCGGGCGAGACCCGGCGGCTGGCCTCGGGCGCGCTGAAGTACTTCCTCGACCGGGGCGCGGTGGACGACCGGGGTCTGCTGTCGCTGGGCTGGCACGGCCCGAACCCCCATGTCCTGCAAGGCTATTCGGGCCCCGCCTCGCCGTACTGGGCCAGCAAGGGCTTCCTCGGCCTGCTCCTGCCGCCCGACCACGAGGTGTGGACGGCGACGGAGGAGCCGGGGCCGGTGGAACGCGAGGACGAGCTGCGCCCCGTCGGCCCGCCCAACTGGCTCCTGCAGTCCACCCGTGCGGACGGCCTGGTCCGCCTGCACAACCACGGCAGCGAGGACGTGCGCTACGACCCCTTCTACACCCGGCTCGCGTACTCGACCGTGACGGAGCCCGTGCCCCTCGCGGAGCCGCCGGAGACGTACGACAACAGCGTGATCGTCGGCGGCGACGCGAGCCGCGTCGACATCGAGCCGCTGGGGGCGGGGGAGGGGTGGGCCGCGTCCCGGCACGCGGTCGGTGACGGCGGTGTGCGGGTCACCAGCCTCGTCGTGGCCCGGGGCGCGGCCGAGGTGCGTGCCCATCTGGTGAGCGGCGCGGCACCCGGCACCCCGGTACGGGTCACGGGATGGCCGACGGCACAGGGCGTACGGGCCGAACTCCTGCCCCTGCACGCCCTGTCGGACACGGACGACACGGACGGCCCCGGATGCGCCGGCGGGACCTCGGAGGACGACGCCACCCTCTTCGTCGCCCTCGCCCGTCTCACCGCCGACCCCCACCCCCTGCCGCTCACGGAACTGGTGTCCGTGGTGGTGGAGGGGGCGCACGACCTGGTCGTGACGTGGGCCGACGGCGAGCGGGCGGCGTTCCGGTTCGACCGCGGGGCTACGGCGTCAGACGGGCGATCTTCAACGTCCTCGTGGTCGGTGACGCCCCGTTGAGGGCGGTCGTGTAGGACGGGGTGACGGGCGCGTACGCCCAGGTCAGCGTCCCGTCCTTCAGGACCGCGATGTCACCGGGGATACGCGCCTTCACGACCTTGTCGGCGCCCTGCGGCTTGCCGTTCCAGTCGACGAGACGGAAGTGGGTGCCCGTGAAGGTGCCGGTGCAGGTACCGCTCGCGCACGTGGTGTTCTTCAACGTCTCGTAGGAGACGAGGAGCCGGTTCGCGCCGTACGGGGCGACGCGCACGTTGACGTGTTCGGTGCCCTTGGCCGAGGTCAGGTAGACCGGCTTGCCCGAGGGGGTGTTCCTGTTCTTGAGGAACGCGAGGGCGACCTGGTGGGTGGTGGTCCTCGGCTTGACCGTCCAGCCCCGCCCGCTGGAGTCGTCCGGGTTCTTCTTGGCGGAGGCCGCGCCCCGCGAGGCGAACGCGGTGGCGTAGCGGCCGGTGGAGGACTTCACGAGGTCGCCGGTGCGGCCCGCGAAGGTGCCGCCGCAGTAGCCGGCCCAGCACTGCTCGCGCTGGACGACGGGCGCGTTGTCCGGGGCGGCGATACCGGTGGAGACGAACAGCCCCGACCGCCAGTCGTCGAAGCAGAGGGAGGTGAAGTTCCCGCTGGTCTCGGCGCGCAGGGCTATGCCCTCGTTGTGGGAGCAGCCCCAGCCCCAGCCGCCGCCGAGCTTCTTGCCGGTGGAGCCGACGTAGGAGAGCTTGTCGCCGAAGTGGCCGTCGGCGAAGCCGCCCGCGCCGTGCACGACGAAGTAGGCGCCGTACTTCTTGCCGTTCCAGGCGAGCTGGCCGTCGAGCAGCGGGGCCGTGTCGTCGGAGGAGGCCCCGGTGAGCTTGGTCCGCCAGGCCTGCTTGCCGTTCTTGTAGCGGACGAGCGCGGCGGCGGTCTCCTTCCACTTGTTGGTGTCGGCGACCCGGGTCAGCAGCGCGAACCCGTCGTTGTGCGCGACGAGCCCTCCGACCTCCTTGGTCCCCTTGACGACCGTGTCGGCGCCGGAGCGCTTGCCGGCCGCCGTCAGCGGTGTGACATGGATGCCGTCCGAGGCGGGCCAGGCCACCCGGAGGGTGCCGTTCGGCGCGACGGCCGTCGCCGTCCGCGTCCACTCCCGGCTGTTGTTGTAGCCCGCCGAGAGATAGGGGAACTTCGCCGACAGGCTCACGGTCGTGTTCGTCACCGTGAGACCGCCGGCCGCCGAGGGGGCTGAGGGCGCCGCCCCGGCGGTGGCGTACCAGGCCCCCGCCAGGACGGACGCGGCCACGAGCGAGCCGATGACGGGCTTGCGCGCGACGTGGCGGCGACGGTGTCCGGACGGGACGGAGGGGGAGGGTGTTGCAGGTGTCATGTCCTGGGGTCGCCGCCGAGGGACATGAGGTTGCCGCCGCGGGGGACATTGTCTGAGACCTCAAAACTCAAGGCACCCCCACCGACCGCGACCGGACCGCTGGGGCTACGCCCCCTCCGGAGCCTCCCCGGGCCAGTGCGTCAGCGCCACGTGCAGTGCCTCCACGGCCTTGGCCCACGAGCGGCCCACGTCCCGTGCCGCGCCGAAGCCGCCGCCGGCCTCCAGGGCGCAGTAGCCGTGGAAGGTGCTGCGCAGCAGGCGTACGGCGTCCGTGAGGTCGGGTTCGTCGAGACCGTAGGCGCGGAGCATGCCGTAGGTGATCTCGGCGGTGCGGCGCAGGGCGGGGGAGTCGGCGACGAGGGCCTGGTCGACGGGAAGTTGGGTGGCCGCGTACCTGCCGGGGTGCTCCAGGGCGTACTCCCGGTACGCCCCGGCGAAGGCGGCCAGCGCGTCCTTGCCCGCGCGTCCGGCCACGGCCTCGGCGATCGTGTCGATCATCTCGCCGCCCGCCAGCAGGGCGACCCGCGTCCGCAGATCCTGGAGGTTTCTGACGTGCGAGTACAGACTCGCGTCCTTCACCCCGAAGTGCCGCGCCAGCGCGGACAGGGTGACCTTCTCGAAGCCGATCTCGTCCGCGAGATCGGCCGCGGCCTCCACGACCCGGTCGACGGTGAGCCCGGCACGGGCCATGGAGACCACCTCTTCACCTCTGGGACCTGAACGCCCAGGCTATCGCCTGGTGATCAAGGCGCGGAGGCCGTGTGAGCGCCGGCGCGCAGGTCAGCCGATCGGCGCGTACAGGACGCCCAGCTTGTCGATCTCGGTGCCCGAGCGGCCGGTGAAGCCCACGATCTGCCAGCCGGAGGGTGCCGTGAAGGTCTTGGCGTCCGAGGTGGCCGTACCGGAGGCGAGGGTGCGGCCCTTGTCCGTGCCGAAGGCGGCGGAGAAGATCCGGGTACGGCCGTCCTTCTGGCCCTGTGTCAGCTTCACCGAGGTGAGGTGCTCACCGGAGGCCAGGGTGAGGGAGGTCGCCGTGCCGCCGGTGCCGCCGTGGGCCAGTGTCGTACCGCCGTCGTGCGTGAGCGAGACCGCGTCGAGGCGGGAGGCGCCGCGCAGGGTCAGGGTGCGGGGCGAGACCGTCGAGGGCAGGTCGTCGGCGTCGCTGTACGCCGTGCCGTGCGGGCCGCCGAAGAAGTCGCTGGCCCGGAGCCGCGAGTTGAGGGTCCAGGAGAAGTCGACGGTGTGCGGGAAGTGGTCGGAGAGGTTGGCGCCCGCGGAGTCGAGGAACTTGGCCCAGTCGTTGTTGTAGCGGCCGGCGGTCAGGTTCACCACGTTGCTGTCGCGGAAGAAGACCTTGTCGACGACCTCGCAGTCGTTGGTCGGGGCGGTCGTCGGACAGACCAGCGCGTCGGCGCCCGGAGCCGGGGCGACACCGCCCTTGATCAGTTGCACCCACGGGTCCGTGAGCCCGTTCTCCGACACGAGCGAGCGGATGTTGTCGCCGGTGCGCGTGTAGCGGGTGTTGGTGTCACCCATGACGATCACCGCGTTGCCCGCCGAGTTCGCCTGGATGAACCGCGAGAGCTGGGTGACGTTGGCGCGGCGGGCGGCGAGGGCCGCGTCGTCGGAGTCGGCGTTGGTGTGCACGTTGTAGAGGTCGACGTAGACGCCCTCGTCGAGCCGCACCCGGGCCAGCGAGAAGCCCTTCGGGGTGAGGCAGTTGGTGCCGGTGCAGTCGTTCCACTTCACCCGCTGGAAGTCCTCGAAGGCATAGTCCGAGAGCGTGTTGAGGCCATCGCCGAAGGGCACACCGCCACTGGTGGCGGTGCGGTGCGGGTGGTTGTCACCCGCGTACAGCGCCGCGTGGTAGTTGAAGTCCTCCTGCACGTTCACGATGTCGTACGCCCCGAGGCGCGGCGATATCAGCGGGGTGTTCGTCTCCGGGTTGCCGGAGCTCAGCCCCTCCGGGAGGCCCGCGACGTTGTACGTGAGCACGTTGAACGTGCCGCTGGTGGCCGCCGCGGCGGGGGCCGCGCCGGTGGTCGCGAGGCCGGTGACGGCGAGCGCGGCGGCCGCGAGGCTGCCGATCAGTCTTCTCATGGGGACTCTCCGGGGGGGGCGGAACAGGAGTGAGGGGAAGGTGAGCGGTGTTCAGATTCAGCGGCAACCAGTGTGACGTGCAAGGCCAGTTGGGGAAACAGTGAGGGACGTGGCGATCCGCCGTATCCAGGGAACCCGGCGGCCACTCCTTGATCTTTCGACGTTCATGTCTCACCTCGATCCTCCACAGGCGGCGCGGTGGTCGCGTCGCGGAAGGCAGCCGCGGAAGGCAGCGGCATCAGGAGGCGTTTCATGGGACACGGACACGCGCACGGCCACGGGCATCACCACCACGGACATGACCACGACCATGAGCACGAGGCGCCGGCCGCCCTCCCCGCCGCCTTCGACACCTCCGTGCCCGACGAGGCGCTGACCCCCGAGCAGCAGTCCCGCCGCACCCTGCTGCGCCGCGCCGGCCTGCTGGGGGCGGGCCTGACCGCCGCGAGCGTCCTCGGCCAGGCGGCGGCGACCGCCCCCGCGTACGCCGCCGGCACGAACAGCCGCAAGCGAGGCGGCTTCCTGTGGCTGGCCGGTGACCACCACATCCACACCCAGTACAGCAACGACGGCAAGTACCGCGTCGTCGACCAGGTCCGCCAGGGCGCCAGGCACGGCATCGACTGGATGGTCATCACCGACCACGGCAACGCCACGCACGCCAGGATCGGCGTCGAGAAGGTCAACCCGGACATCAGGGAGGCCCGGGCCGCGTACGAGGACACCCTCGTCTTCCAGGGCCTGGAGTGGAACATCCCGGCCGCCGAGCACGGCACGGTCTTCGTGCACCCCGGCAAGAACGAGGTCGCCGTCCTCAAGCAGTTCGAGACCGACTACGACGGCAGCGTGAAGGGCGCCTCCGACTCGACGCCCGCCAACGAGGCGCTCGCCATCGCGGGCCTCGGCTTCCTCGCCGAGCAGGTCCGGCGCCGCAAGGTCAAGGACGCCCTGATGCTCGCCAACCACCCCGCCCGGCGCGGTGTCGACTCCCCGCACGAGATCCGCGGCTGGCGCGACGCGACGGGCGCCGGCCGCCAGATCGCCGTCGGCTTCGAGGGCGCCCCCGGCCACCAGGCCGCCGGCCTGCCCGCACCCCTCGGCATGGCCCGCGCCCGGGGCATCTACGACAACAACCCCAGCGCCAACTCCTTCCCCGGCTACCCGCTGGAGAGCTACCGCACCTGGGGCGGCTTCGACTGGATGACGGCCACCGTCGGCGGCCTGTGGGACAGCCTCCTCGCCGAGGGCAGGCCGTGGTGGATCACCGCCAACTCGGACTCCCACCAGGTCTACGCCGACACCGCCGTGCGGGGCGGCCCGGACAGCGACTACGCGGCCAACGGCAAGCACACCGACCCGGTCTACGGCGGCAAGATCGACATCACCCAGGGCGACTACTGGCCAGGCCAGTACAGCCGCACCCACGTCGGCGCCGACGGCTTCACCTACGCCGCCGTCATGGAGGGCATCCGCGCCGGCCGTGTCTGGGTCGACCACGGCCGGCTCGTCAGCGGCCTCGACGTCCGCCTCTCGGGCGGCAGCCGCTGGGCCACCCTCGGCGGCGCCCTGCACGTCAAGAAGGGCACCAAGGTCACGCTCACCGTCGACGTGGCGCTCGCCGGTGGCCCCAACTGGGCCGGTTTCGTACCGAAGCTGGCCCGCGTGGACGTCATCCAGGGCGATGTGACGGGCGCGCCCGCCGACAAGGACACCTTCACCGCGCCTAGCGCGAAGGTCGTGAAGTCGTACGAGGTGGACAGGTCCACCGGCCTGGTCCGGCTCACCTACGACCTGGGCCGGGTCGACCGCCCGCTCTACGTCCGCCTGCGCGGCAGCGACGGCAACCGCTCCGCCGTCGGCCCGATGGGCGCGGCCGTCGACCCGGCGGGCCCCGCCATCGACGTCGTCGGCGACGCCGACCCGTGGCGCGACCTGTGGTTCTACTCCAACCCGGTGTGGGTCCTGCCCTCATGACGCCGTACGCCCTCTGCGTGGACGCCGGGGTCAGGGACCTGCGCGCGGCCGACCACCTGCTCCACACGCTGGCCGCCGAACTCGCCCTCCCCGAGGCCGTGTTCGGCTGCACACACCTGGTGCGCGGAGACCGGCCACGCGTCGCCCTGTCCCTCGTGCTCCCGTCGGAGCCGCTCCCGCGCACCGCCCGGGAGCGGCTCGCGGCCCGGGGGTACGAGGTGTCACCCGGCATCCCCGACCCGATGGGCCGCGCGGTGCTCTACCCGGGCGTCTCCTCCCTCACCGGCACCCTGACGATCGCGGAACTGCTCTCCCGCTCCGCGATCGCCCGCGTGACCGTCCTGGGCTCACCCGGCCCACCGGCCCCGGAGACCGAACTGGCGACACGGGATCACGTACGTCCGCACTGGCACGAGGGCGAACTCGTCCTCACCGCCATGCCCGCGGCCGGCGGCGTCCTGGTGCCGTTCGAGGTCCCTGATCCGACGCCGTGCTGCGCGGACCACTGAGCGGGAAATGCGCATAAAGGGGTGCTCGAAGGCCGGTGGGAGAACTGTGCAACCATGCTCTCCCTTGTGATCCATGTAAGGACAGGGCGCCTCGCGCCCGTCCTGTGGCCTTCATTCCGATTCGCGCATTTTTCGGAGCGTTCGCATTGACAACCCTTGACAAGAGCAGGCGTGTTCGCCGGAGTGCGGGCGCACCAAGATCCGGTGCGATGACGCTGCGCAAGGCCGCGGCGATCGCCGTGACCGCGGGCACCGTACTGCTGGCCACGCCCGTGGCCTCACCCGCGCAGGCGGCCAACGCGCCCACGGTCAGCGCCAAGGGCGCCTACCTGCTGGACAACGCGACCGGCACCAAGCTGTTCAGCAAGTACGCCGACACCAAGCGGCCGATGGCCAGCACGACCAAGATCATGACCGCCCGGGTGGTCCTCAGCCAGACCGGTCTCGACCTCGACCGCAAGGTCACCATCAGGCAGGCCTACCGCGACTACGTCACGGCCGAGGGCGCGAGCACCGCGGATCTGAGGACGGGCGACCGCGTGACGGTCCGGCAGTTGCTGTACGCCTTGATGCTGCCCTCGGGCTGCGACGCCGCGTACGCCCTCGCCGACACCTTCGGCACGGGTGACACCCGCTCCGCGCGGGTGAAGTCGTTCATCGGCAAGATGAACAAGAAGGCCGCGGACCTCGGTCTGACCAACACCCACTTCGACTCCTTCGACGGCATCTCGACGGCCGGCGCGAACCACACCACCCCGCGGGACCTGGCGAAGCTGGCCCGCAGCGCGATGAAGTACTCGACGTTCCGTACCGTCGTGAAGACGGCGAAGACCGTGCGCTACGCGACCACGAGCACCGGCGGCACCCGTACCTACACCTGGTACAACACCAACCAGCTGCTCGGCTCCTACTCCGGCGCCAACGGCATCAAGACCGGCACCGGCACATCCGCCGGACCGTGTCTGGTCTTCTCCGCCACCCGCGGCGACAAGACCCTCATCGGGGTCGTTCTGAACGACGGCTACCGCTACACCGACGCCGCGAAGATGCTGGACTACGGCTTCGGCACCAGCACCGCGTCGACCATGCGACTGCGCCCGCTGCCCACGGGCGCGCAGCGGGACTGACCCGGGCGCCGAGGGGACCCGGGAACGCACGCCGTTCCCGGGTCCTTGGCCGTCCGGGCGCCGACGCACCTCCCCGGTGCGGATCGGCGTCCTCGAACGCCTGCGGCGACACGGGCCCGCGACGGCCACCCGCCCCGTGCCCGCGCGGCAGCATGCCGGTACCGGTACCGGTGTGGCTGAGGAGGACGCGTGAACGGGCTGATCTCGCTGGTCGGCGTGGCGGTGGTGCTGATCATCCTGCGGGACGTGTTCCACACCCTGTGGCACCCGACCCGCCACGGAGGACTGAGCCGGATCGTCATGACGGCCCTGTGGCGACTGTCCTCCCGCACCAGTCCCCGTTGGCGGGCCGCGGGGGTCGCCGGGCCGCTCGGCGTGGGGGGCGTGGTCGCGATGTGGACGTGCGGCGTGGCCCTGGGCTGGGCGGTGGTGTACTGGCCGCACATGCCGGAGGGCTTCGTCTTCTCGAGCGCCCTGGAGCCGACCCGGCACTCCCGTCCGGTGGACGCCCTCTATGTCTCCCTGGTGACCGTGGCCACCCTCGGTCTCGGAGACATCGCCCCTGCCGAGAGCTGGCTGCGGATCGTGGCACCGCTGGAGGCGCTGGTCGGATTCGCGCTGCTGACCGCCACCGTCTCCTGGGTCCTCGGCATCTTTCCCGCACTCGCCCGGCGCCGGACGCTGGCGCTGCGCGTCTGCCATCTGCGCCGGGCCGGGATCACCGACGAACAGCTCGACTCGGAGGCGGGAGCCGCCGTACTGGACGCGCTGGCCGCCGAGATCGCCGGCGTCAGCGTGGACTTCGCCCAGTATCCGGAGTCGTACTACTTCCACGACGGGACCGGCGACACCTCGCTGGCGCTGAGCATCGGCCACGCCGCCGAGTTCGCCGAGCGGACCCGGCGGGCACAGCACCCCGGTGCTCGCATCGCGTCCCTCGTCCTCGCCGCCGCCCTCGACGACTTCGCCACCGTGCTCGACGAGCGCTTCCTGCACACGGGGAAGCCCCGACCGGAGATCCTCGACGCCTACGCTCGTGACCACGGCGCCGCCCCGCGGGACAGTCGCGCGGCCCGCTGAACGGAGAGGCGGTCGGACCGGAAAGACGGTGAGGGTTCCGGCCGACCTCGCTCGCCCTCCCGCCGCGTCGGACACTCCGGCCGCACCGCCTGTTCCGGGCCACCGGCGTCACGTTCCCGGCCTGGCTCCGCCACGGTGCGACAACGGCCGGTCGGCGTGATCGCCGACCGGCCGCTGTCCTGGCCGACTGCCTTCCTACGCCGTCGTCGAGAACACGAACGAGAACTCCGCCGGTCCCGCCGTCAGGTGGTACTCCGGCAGGGCGCCCGGGCCGCAGGACTGGGAGCCGATGCCCATCTGGCCGTGGTCCAGGTTGACCCACACCGTGTCACCGGCCTGAAGGTCCGTCAGATGTGCTGCGGTGTCGAGTTGTTCGGTGGTCCAGCGGCGGGCCGTGAACCAGAACCGCGGGTCGCCGTCGACGCGCAGTCCGCCGAGCTCGGCCCAGCGGACGTCGGGCCGGGCGCCGTTCTCCTGCGGGCGGACGTACGGGGTCTGCAGCTCGTCGACCGTTGAGCTCCAACGGCCCACCATGGCAGCCGACTTGGTGTCGGGGTAACCCTCGCCGGGGCCACCGCCGTACCAGGTCACCGCATCCGCCGACTTCAGCCCGAAGCGGATGCCGAGCCTCGGGAGCGGAACCGTCCAGTTGCCGTCCGGGGCCACCGAGACGGTCAGCTTCAGCCGGGTGCCGTCCGTGGTCCACCGGTAGGTGGTGCTCAGGCCGAACTCCCACGCCGCCGGCGCCACCCGGGTCCGTACGGTCAGCGCGTCCTCGCCCAGTTCCACCCCGTCCAGGCGGTGCCGCATGCGGTGCAGGCCGAACTTGCGCCACAGTTCACTGGTGCGCGTGCCGTCCTGCCAGGAGGCGCCGTCGTCGTTGTCCGTCGGCGCCCGCCACACGTCCAGGCGCAGTCCGGTCACATCGACTCCGCCGATGGTCTTCAGCGCGCCTGTGCGGACGTCGAAGGAGGCAGGGCCGAGATGGATCAGCCCCTCGCTCGCCGTGGGACCGTCACCGGCCACCACGGTCGGCAACGGCCGCTCCACCACCGGGAGTTGGGCCCAGGCCACCTGGTGGTCCTTCTTGCCCCACGCCGTGTCCTCGGCCAGCAGCGCCCGTACGGTCCACAGCGCCTCGCCCGCCGGCCCGCCGGTCGGCGGCTGCGGCAGCTTCACCTCGGCCGACTCGCCGGGTTTCAGGGCGGGCACGGAGAGGGTGCCGGCCTCCACCGTCTTCCCGTCGATCTGGTACGACCACTCGAAGGCCAGCGAGGACAGGTCCGCGAAGTCGTACGCGTTGCGCACCCGGACCGTACCCGCCGAGCCGTCGCCGTCGATACGGACCGGCTCGATGACCTTCTTGAACTCGGCCAGACCGGGCGACGGCGTCCGGTCCGGGAAGATCAGGCCGTCGCACACGAAGTTGCCGTCGTGCAGCTCCTCCCCGAAGTCGCCGCCGTAGGCGTAGCCCAGCGTCGGGTGCTTGACGCCGTGGTCGATCCACTCCCAGATGAAACCGCCCTGGATACGCTCGTGCGCCTCGAAGATGCGCTGGTAGTCGGCGATGCCGCCGGGGCCGTTGCCCATGGCGTGCCCGTACTCGCACTGGATGAAGGGCAACTGCCGGCGCTTGTGGGTGCCGCCGTCCAGGCGCTGTCCGATGCGCTCGGTCTCGGCGTGGTCGGCGTACATCCGGGAGTAGATGTCGGTGTCCCGGCAGTCCCAGTCGCCCTCGTAGTGCACCAGGCGGGAGCCGTCGCGGCCGTGGATCCACTCGGTCATGGCGGTCAGACCCCGGCCGGTGCCGGCCTCGTTGCCGAGGGACCAGATGACCACCGAGGGGTGGTTCTTGTCGCGTTCGACCATCCGGGCCGCGCGGTCCAGCAGGGCCGGGGTCCAGCGGTCGTCGTCGACGGGGTTGTCCCGCCAGGCCTGCTCGGTGAAGCCGTGGGTCTCCAGGTCGCACTCGTCGATCACCCAGAGGCCGTACTCGTCGCACAGGTCGAGGAAGGCCGGGTGCGGCGGGTAGTGCGAGGTGCGTACGGCGTTGATGTTGTGCCGCTTCATCAGCAGCACGTCCTCGCGCATGGTCTCCAGGTCCAGCGCGCGGCCCTTCGTGGGGTGCCACTCGTGCCGGTTGACGCCCTTGAACAGGATCGCCTGCCCGTTGACCTTGAGCAGACCGTCCGCCAGCACCACCGTGCGGAAACCGATCCGCAGCGGGACGCGCTCGCCCGCCGTGACCAGCTCACCGTCGTACAACCGGGGCGTCTCGGCGGTCCACGGCTCCACCGGGACCGTCACCGCCTCGCCCGTCGCGACATCGATGTCGAGGGCGGGCACGAGGACCCGGCCGTCGACATCGGAGTCGACACGCAGGGTCCCGATGCCGCCGACATGGTCGTAGGAGGCGTGCACGAAGAAGTCGAGGGCGCTGTCCGCCGGGCGGTGCAGCAGCGTGACGTCCCGGAAGATGCCGGGCAGCCACCACTGGTCCTGGTCCTCCAGATAGGAGCCCGCGGACCACTGGTGGACCCGGACGGCCAGGACGTTCCCCGCCGGCTTGAGCAGATGCCCGACCGCGAACTCGTGCGGCAGCCGGGATCCCTTGAACTCACCGATGTCCGTGCCGTTCAGCCACACCCGGGCGCACGACTCCACACCGTCGAAGCGCAGCACGGCGGCACCGTCCGCCGGCCACCCCTCCGGCAGGTCGAAGTACCGCAGGTGGTCACCGGTCGGGTTCTCCGTCGGCACCCTCGGCGGGTCCACCGGGAACGGGTACAGGTGGTTGGTGTAGATCGGCGCCCCGAAGGCCCCGTCGCCCTGCATCACCCAGTGACCCGGGACGGCCACCCGGGCCCAGCCCTCGGCGTCGTACCCCTCGGCGGCGAACGAGTCGTCCTCCGCGTCGGCGGTCGGCGACAGCCTGAAGCTCCAGTCGCCGTTCAGCGACAGGGTCCGGGCGTCGGAGGACGCGTACCAGGCGCGGGGCGGAAGGGCCCCGCGGCCCGGCGAGACGTCCTCGACGTAGTCGACGGACGGGGTGGCGGCGCCGGTCGTGGCGGTGGTGCCGGTGGTGCGGAAAGACATCGGTCTCCTTGCTGATTCCCTAGCCCTTGATGCCAGTCTGCGCGATGCCCTGCACCAGCCAGCGCTGGAGGAAGAGGAAGACGAACACCAGGGGCAGGATGGAAATGGCCGTGGCCATGAAGATCAGGTGGAAGTTGACGGTCTGGCCGGTCGTGTAGTTCGACAGCGCGACCTGCACGGTCCACGCGCTCGGGTCCTGGCCGATGACCAGGGGCCACAGGAAGGAGTTCCACCCGCTGATGAACGTGATCGTCGCCATCGCGGCGAAGAAGTTCAGCGAGTTGGGCACGACGACCCGCCAGTAGGCGCCCATGTAACCGAGCCCGTCCACCCGTGCCGCCTCCTCCAGCTCCTTGGGGAACCCCAGGAAGTACTGCCGGAACAGGAAGCAGGTGAAACCACTGAAGAGGCCCGGAATGATGAGCCCCCGGTAGGTGTCGATCCAGCCGAGGGACGACACCAGCACGAAGCTGGGTACGAAGGTCACGGCGGTCGGGACCATCAGGGTGCCGAGGACGGCGTAGAAGACCTTGTTGGCGTGCTTGTACGGGATGCGGGCCAGGCCGTAGCCGGCCAGCGAGCAGACCAGCAGGGTGCCGACGGTGTGCAGGACGCCGACGACCGCCGAGTTCCACAGCGAGCGCGCGAAGTCGACCGACGGGTCGTCGAACGGCTCGCTGATGTTGCCCCACTGGATGTCGGTGGGGAACCACTTCCATTCCTCGCCCGTGATCTCCGGGTCCGTCATCAGCGCGTTGCGGACGATCAGATAGAAGGGGATGAGGAAGAGGATGGCGGCGATGCCGGTGGCGAGGTAGAGACCGGTCGAGCCGATGACGCTGCCGGTCCGGACGCGGCGCGGCTTGGCGGATATCGCGACCTGGTCCGCCGGAGGTGTCGTGGTGGTGGTCACTTGGACTCCTCACCCCTTCCGAATCCCATGAGCTTGCCCTGGAGCAGCGTCACGAGGCAGATCAGAACGGTGAGGATCAGCGCGCCCGCGCTGCCCGCTCCGTAGTCCTGGCTCTCACCGAGCGCCTTGTAGTACAGCTCCATCAACGGCGGTCTGCCCCAGGTGGTCTTGTTCAGCAGGTTGAAGAACTCGTCGAAGCCCTGATAGGCGGCTACGAGCAGCAGCAGGATCACGGCGGTGGAGGTCGCCCGCAGTTGCGGCAGGGTGATGTGCCAGAACGTCTGCCAGCCGGGCTTGGCGCCGTCGATCGCGGCGGCCTCGTACATCTCCTGCGGGATGTTCTGCAGGGCCGCGATGAAGAGGATCATGTAGAAGCCGGCCTGGAGCCAGAGGCGTACGGTCACGATGAGCAGCCAGTACCAGGGCGGGTCGGGGCTGGCCAGCCACGCGGTGTTGTCGATGCCGAAGAGTCCCAGGAAGGTGTTCGCGAGACCGAAGCGGACACCGTTGAAGATGGACATCTTCCAGATCAGGGAGGCGGCGACGTAGCTGACCGCCGTCGGCAGGAAGAAGACCGAGCGGAAGAACGCCCGCATGAACCGCAGCCGGTTCACCATCAGCGCGAGGCCGAGCGAGGTCGCCCAGGTCAGCGGCACGATCAACGCGGCGAAGACGGTGAAGGTGCCGAGGGATCCGATGAAGTCGTCGTCGGTCAGCATCGTCACGTAGTTGTCGACGCCGATGAACTCGCTCGGCGTGACCGTGAAGCGGGCCTCGAAGAACGACAGGTAGAGGCTCCACAGGATCGGCAGATAGACGAAGATCGCCAGGCCGATCAGGAAGGGCCCCGTGAAGAGCCAGAAGTTGAAGGTGGGGGAGCCCCGCAGCCCCCGCCGCGGCTTGGCCGGAGCGGCCTTGACCGGGGCGGGGCTGGAGACGCCGTCCTTGGTGATGGTCGACATGTCGTGAGTACCTGTCCGCCGGCCTATCCGAAGAGCTTCTTCAGTTCCTTGTTGACCTTCGCGTCGGCCTTGGTGAGTTCCTTGTCCGGGTCGTTGCCCTTGCGCACGGAGTTGGCGAGGACGTCCTCCAGGGCGGTGATGCTCGCCTGGGTCCAGCCGATGTTGTCGAAGTGGCCGAACTCGTTGAAGAGCTTCACGCCCTCAGCGGGCAGACCCGACTTCAGCTTGTCGGCGGACTCGGCGATCGAGGTGCGCGGCGGGATGTGGAAGCCGTAGGAGAGCGCCCAGTCCTCCTGGTACTCCTTCTGGTCGATCCACAGCCACTTCACGTATTCCTTGGTCTCGTCGACGTTCTTGCCCTTGGCGTTGACGAACATCGACCAGCCGCCGTTGTAGACGGACTGCTTGCCGGCGCTGCCGACCTTCGGGAACGGGAAGATGCCGAGGTCGTCGCCGAGCGCCTCCTGCATCTGCGGCATCGCCCACATGCCGCACCACTGCATGGCGGTCAGGCCCTGGTTGAGCGCGGAGGGGTCCCAGAAGTCGGTCGGGGCGTCGAGCAGCAGGTCACCGCTGGTGAACAGCTTGCGCAGCTGCTTGAAGCCGTCGACGACCGCGTCCGTGTGGTAGGCGATCTGGTTCTTCTCGTCGAGGTGCTGCGCGCCGGCCGACCAGATCAGCGGGTTGACCATCGAGTGCAGGGTGTTGCCGAGGTAGGCGCCCTTGACCTTGTCCGTGGTCAGCTTGGCGGCGGCTTCGGCCAGTTCCTCCAGCGTCTGCGGGACCTCGACACCGGCCTTCTCGAACATCGACTTGCGGTAGAAGAAGAACTGCGGGTCGTCGATCATCCGGATGCCGTAGATCTTGCCGTCGACCGTGTGCGACTGGATGTCGGCCTGGTTGAAGTCGTCCTTCACCGGGTCTATCAGGTCGGTCAGGTCCGCGACCTGCCCGCTCTCGATCATCTGCAGCTGCGGGTGGAACTCGAAGCAGTCGGGGGCCTTGTCCGTGAGCAGCGAGGCGAAGAGCTTGCTCTCGAAGTTGGAGCCGGTGATCCACTGCGTGGTGACGTTGGATTCCTTGTAGGCCTTCGCGTACCGCTTGATGGCCTGCTCGGTGCCCGCCTCGCCGTACGCGTGGAAGTACTGCGTGAGGCCGGCGCCGCCGCTGCCGCTGCTCCTGCCGGTGTTGCTGCCGCACGCGGCCAGTCCGCCGGCGGCGGCCAGACCCAGCGCGGCCCGCAGGGCGGTGCGGCGGTCGAAGTTGCTGTTCCTGAATGCCGACATGCTGACGTCCTTGTCTCGAGTGCGGCTGCGGCTCTGCGCCCATGGCTCGGCGGCTCAGTGCCGGATGGCTCAAAGAGGCTTGCGGTGCGGGACGTTAACCTTCGGCTAAGGCTTCGGCAAGGGGTTGGACGAAGTCTGTTCGAAGCGTTGTATTCGGTTCGGTGTTCCGAACGTCCGTGCGGCGCAATGGGTTTGACGTGGGGGAGAGGGCCGCCGGGTCAGGGTCCGGCGGCCCTCGGCTCAGGGGTGTTCGCGCAGGCGTTCGCGCTCTTCGGGCCGCCCTCGGCGGCGTACGGCGGGCCTGCCGCGCACGGGGGCGGCGCGGGTGCCCGGCTTCTGCCCCACGGACTGCAGCGCCCCTTCGAGCGCGAACGTCGCGGCGCCCAGGCAGGCCGGGTCCGAGGGGATCTGGGAGAGCACGATCTCGGTGGCGGCCATCGGGCGCGGCAGCGCGTGCCGGGCGACGGCCTCGCGCACCTCCGCGACCAGGGGCTCGCCCAGCGCGGCCGCGACCCAGCTGCTGAGCACGACCACTTCGGGATTGAACAGATTGACCAGGTCGGCGATGCCCGCGCCGAGATACCGGGCCGTGTCCCGCACCACCTTGACCGCCACCGGATCGTGCCGGGCCACGCCCCGCGCGAGGGCCGCGATGGTGGCCGTCTGGTCCTCGGGGTGCAGCAGCGTGCTGCGCGGGCTCAGCTCCCGGAGGTTCAGCATGATCCCGGGGGCGCCCACGTACGTCTCCACGCAGCCGTGGTTGCCGCAGTGGCACAGCCGGCCGTCCAGCACGATCGTCGTGTGACCCCACTCGCCGGCGCTGTTGCTCACGCCCCGGTGCAGCCCGCCGTCCAGGACGAGCCCGGCGCCCACGCCGGTCCCCAGGGTGATCACCGCGGCGTCCCCACGTCCGCGGGCGGCCCCGAACCACAGCTCGGCCACCGCGACCGCGCGCAGCGGATTGTCCAGGTACAGGGGGTAGGCGATGTGCTCGGTCAGCAGGTCGAGCAGCGGCACGTCGTGCCAGTCCCAGTTGGGCGCGTACTCCGAGATGCCGGTGGCGCGGTCGACCTGCCCCGGCACGCTCACCCCGACGCCGAGCACCCGGGCGCCCTCGGTGCCGGCCTGCGCGACCACGGAGCCGACGGCGGCGGCGACGTGCCCCACCATCTGCTCGGGCAGGCTCTCACCCGGACGGACGTTCTCCTCGGCGCGGGCCAGGACGTTCAGCGCCAGGTCGAACAGCTCGACGTGGACGTACGTCTCCGCGATGTCGACGCCGATCAGCGCGCCCCCCGACGCGTTGACGGCCACCAGCCCGCGGGGGCGGCCGCCCGCCGAGTCCTCGAACCCGACCTCGGTGATCATGCGCAGGTCGAGCAGCTCGCCCACGAGCGTGGCGACCGTGGCCAGGCTCAGCCCGGTGGCCGCCGCCAGCTCCTGCCGGGAGGTGGGAGACTTGGCGATGATCTGGCGCAGCACCTCGTAGCGGTTCGCGGTGCGGATGTCGCGTGAGGTGCGCTTCACCGACGACATGATCCCCTCGATCCCTCCAGGCCATGACGAGGCCTGTTGCCCCGGCGCGGTCGCCAAGGCTATGGCGAGGAGGGACTTTCTACAAGGGGTTAGGAAAGGGGCTTTACGAAGTCCGGCCGACCTCAGCCGCCGAGCACCTCCCCGACGAAGGTGTTGCGGAACGTGCCCGCCGGGTCCAGGACTTCGGCCAGTGCCCGGAAATCACCCAGCCGGGGGTACAGCGCCCGCAGCTCCGCCGCCGGAACCGTGAACACCTTGCCCCAGTGCGGCCGGGCCTCGAACGGCGCGAGCACCTCCTCCACCCGCCGGACCACCGGCAGCACGGGCGCCGGGTCCGCGATCCAGGTGAAGTGGAACGCCACCGTGTCCCGGCCGTGGGCGGGGCTCAGCCACTGCGCGTCGGCGGCGACCGTACGGACCTCGCAGACCTGGAGCACCGGCGCGACGACATGCCGGACCCCGTCGAGCGCGTGCAGCGCCTCCGCGGCGAACGAGCGCGGCAGCAGGTACTCCGACTGCAGCTCGTCCCCGCTGCTCGGCGTGAACTCGGCCCGGAAGTGCGGCAGCCGCTCGTGCCAGGGGCCGGGCACCCCGAACTGCTCGGTGCAGTTCACCGCGGGCATCCCCGGCACCGGGTGCATCGCCTCGGTCGCGGGCGCCGCCCACGGGAAGTCGGCCGTGGCCCGGTCCACGCGCCGCTTGACCCACACCTGGTCGAAGCCGGAGTGCCGCCAGCGGGTGAAGAGACTCACGCTGTACGCAGCCGCCGACACGGCGTCGAAGTCCAGTTCCGCCAGCGGGAGTTCACCGTAGACCTGCTGGCCGACCTCGAAGGCCGGCTCCAGGTCGAGGGTGAGCGCGGTGACCACGCCGAGCGCGCCGAGCGAGGTCACCGCCCCGTCGAAGCGGTCGTCGCCGCGCGCGAGCGTCAGCGTCGTCCCGCCCGCCACGACCAGCTCGACCTCGCGCACCGCCGCCGCGAGCGGACCGTTCCCGTCGCCCGAGCCGTGCGTACCGGTGGCCACCGAGCCCGCCACGGAGATGTGCGGCAGGGAGGCCATGTTGTGCAGGGCCAGGCCGTGGGCGTGCACCGCGCGGGCCAGTTCCGCGTACCGGACGCCGCCCCCGACGCGGACCGTACGGGCCGTCGTGTCCACCTCGATCTCCGGGGTCAGCCCGGTCAGGGACAGGAGCACACCCTCGGGACCGGGCTCCGCGATCTCGTTGAACGAGTGACCGCTGCCCAGCACCCGCACCCTCTCGCTGCCCGCGACCAGGGCCCGCAGCGCGTCCACGGTCCTCGGGCGGTGCAGCTCCTTGGCGGTGTACGTGATGTTCCCGGCCCAGTTGGTCAGGGTCTCGGTCGTCATGCGTGATGTCCTCCGCGATCAGCGAGTTCCGTGGTTGTCGAGGGGCGTGGCGAGGGGTCATGTCGAGAGCCGTCGAGGGGCGTGCCGGGGGCCGTCGACGGCTGCCGAGGGCCGGCGTGAGCTGTCGGGGGTGCCATCTTCGCCGCCCCCTCCCGTTCATTGACCCTCTCGCGAGCGCCTGCCTACCGTAGAGAGCGTTTGCTATGGCCCGTCTCTTCCCGTCGGAAGGTCCTTCCTTGCCCGAGCGTCCCCGCGCACTGTTCGCCATGACGGCCGAGAACGTTCCCCAGGTCTTCCCACCGGACGTGCTGGCCCGCCTGCGGGAGACCGTGGACATCGACCCCGCCCTGATCGCCGAGGACTTCGCCGACCCCGAGGTCCGGGCCGCGCTGGCGAAGGCCGAGGTGCTGGTCACCGGCTGGGGCTGCCCCCGCATCGACGAGACGGTCCTCGACGCGGCCCCCGCGCTCCGGGCGCTGCTGCACTCGGCGGGCTCGGTGAAGGGCTTCGTCACCCCGGCCGTCTGGGAACGCGGGATCACCGTCTCCACGGCCGCCGCCGCCAACGCCCTGCCCGTCGCCGAGTACACCCTGGCCATGATCCTGCTCGCCGGCAAGGACATCCTCGGCCGCCGTGAACGCCTGCGCGCCGAGCGCGTCTCGACGGGATGGGGGTTCGTCCCCGGCATCGGCAACCACGGCCGCCGCGTCGGCGTCGTCGGCGCCTCCCGCATCGGCCGCCGTGTCATCGAACTGCTGCGCCCCTTCGACCTGCGGGTGAGCCTCACCGACCCCTACGTCGACGAGGCCGGGGCCGCCGCCCTCGGCGTACCCCTGCTCCCGCTCGACGATCTGCTGCGCACCTCGGACATCGTCACCGTGCACGCCCCCGACACCCCCGAGACCCACCGCCTGATCGACCGCCGCGCCCTCGCCCTCATGCCCGACGGGGCCGCCCTGATCAACACGGCGCGCGGTGCCCTGGTCGACCACGACGCCCTCGTCGACGAGCTGCGCGCCGGGCGCCTCTCGGCGATCCTCGACGTCACCGACCCCGAGCCGCTGCCCGCCGACTCCCCCCTCCTCGACCTCCCGAACGCCTTCGTCACGCCTCACCTCGCCGGCTCCCAGGGCAACGAGGTCGCCCGCCTCGGCCTCGCCGTCACGGAGGAGGCCGAACGGCTGGCCGCCGGAGAGGAGCTGGCGTACGCGCTCGACCGGGGGGCGCTGGCGCGGATGGCGTGACGGCGGCCCCGGGCCACCGACGGGGGGGTGCCCGGGGCGCGTAGGCGGCCGGTGGGGGTGCGTCGGTGGGGCGGTGGGCGTCTCCCTGAACACCGGTGTGGGTCCGGCAGCGTCGGCCGGTGCGCTGCCTTCGTCCCGGCGGGCGGGCGTCCCCCGTGCGGTGGCCGCGACGACCGGGGCGCCCGGTCGCGGGCCGGTGGCCGGGCGGGCGCCTCCCACCAGCGGCTTTCGACCCTGGTCGAAGGGGGGCGCGGGCGTGCCCCGCGAGTCGGCAGGCTTCGGTGCGGGACTGGACGAAGCGCGAGGGCACGCCCGATGCCGTGGCGGAGCCTCGACCGCACCCGTCACGCACCCACACGTCCTGACAGGAGAGGAACACACATGAGGTTTCGTTGGCTGGTCGCCACCGCCGGCCTGGCCGCCGCTCTCGGCACGACCCTCGCGGCGCCGTCCGCGTCCGCCGCGTCCAACTGCTGGCGACACGAGGACGGCATCAGGTACTGGTGCAACAACGTCTCCGGTGCCCCGGTGTACGGATCGGTGGGCAACAACCGCCTGTACCCCAACCCCGACCAGGTCGTCGGAACCATGAACACCAACCCGAGCTGGTTCTACTGCAAGTTGGACAACCAGGCCTGGGTGGGCGGGCCGCACCCGACCCGCTGGCTCAGGACCGTGGCCGACAACGGCCAGTACGGCTGGATGAAGGACACCGCGATCTACAGCGAGACGGACCCGCTGCGCGACTGCTGACCCATGAGAAGGCGCACCTGAGCCTCGGGACACCGGACGACGGTTGTCGACGATCACCGTCGACAACCGTTGTCTGTTTTCCCGGACCCTCGAAAGTCTTTTTCTCGCACGACCTCTTGTCGACCTCGGGTGAAGCCGCCTACCTTCCGCAGAGAACGTTTACTATGGCGCGCC
This sequence comes from Streptomyces gottesmaniae, assembly GCF_031845845.1. NCBI lineage: Bacteria > Bacillati > Actinomycetota > Actinomycetes > Kitasatosporales > Streptomycetaceae > Streptomyces > Streptomyces gottesmaniae. The sequence goes on along the minus strand of NZ_JAVRFJ010000063.1, from coordinate 20,085 downwards.
CCGGCCGGGAGGACTCCGCATGCCCATCTCCAGAAGATCCGTCCTGACCACGGCCGCGGCGGGCACCGGCACGCTCGCCCTCGCGGGCGGCTGGTCCCCGGCGGTCGCCGCCGGTGCCGAGGCCGACCGGGAGGCCGACGCGACGGCGGGTGGCGCCGGACGGCTGGATCTCGTCGACTTCGGCGACCCCGAGTCCGAGGCCGCCCACGACTTCCACGGCCCGGACACCGAGGTCGTCGACGGCAACGCGGGGGACAGGGCACGGGTCGCCAAGCCCCTCGCCACCCCCGGCATCAAGGGCGGTGACCTGCGCTTCACCGTCGCCGTCGACCCGGTCCACCAGAACCACCTCACCGTGAAGTTCTGGGGCGGCGACACCTCCACGTACAAGACGATCGCGTACATCAACGGCGAGCAGATCGGCTACCGCCGCTCCGGCGACTACGAGGCCCTGAACACCGGCACCAACCGGCCCCTCCCGGGCCGCTTCTTCTACGCCACGATCATGCTGCCGCTGGAGCACACCCGGGGCCGTACCCGGGCCGAGATCACCCTGCGCACCTACGACAGCGCGTTCTCCGGCAAGGTGAGCGCGAACTCCCGTGGCTACTACCGCGCCTACACCCACACCGGCAGCCGTCTCGACCTGAGCGACGATCCCCGGACCGACTTCACCCCGCCCACCGCCACGGTCGCCGCCCTCGACGACACGGCGCGGCAGGCGCTCGTCGACGGTTATGTCGCCGATCAGGTGAAACTGTTCAACTCCCTCTCCGCGAAGGTGGATTCGTCCGCCGCCGGCAAGCTCTCGATCGTCCGGTACGTCGAGGAGCTGTTCTTCTACGCGGGCGCCCTGGCCCGCGCCTCCTGGTGTCCGGCGAAGACGCCGGCCGCCAGGAGGGCGGCGCTGCTGAGGGTCTTCAAGTGCGTCGACAACCACACCAAGGACTACTACGGGAACACCAAGCTGCTGGCCTGGGGCGGGCACCAGGGCGACTGGGGCGGCTACTACGGGGCGCTCGGCCAGGCGCTGTACCTGGTCGAGAACGTCATCGCCGACAGCGAGGTCCACGGTCGTGAGGCCTTCGAGGCCTTCCTCGACGAGCCGTTCGTCACGGGCACCGAGGAAGGGCCCACCTCCCTCGCGGGCGTCGGCCCGGACGGCGGCCCCCTCACCCGCCGGGCCGCGTGGGAACGGGTCCTGAAGGCCAACTTCGACTACGCCCGCTCCCGGCTCTCCTACATCTACAACCAGGTGATGTACACGTACGAGGGCGCCTGGGAGGCCCACGAGGGGCTCCGCGTGATCGGCTCCTCGCACTACGAGGGCCGGGCGCGCAGCCACCGCATCGTCGGCGAGGCCCTCGGCTGGGAGCCCTTTCTCGGGGAGGAGGTACTGGTAGGACCGGACGGTCAGGACCTCGACCTCTTCCACTCCCTCTTCCAGCACGACACCACGGCCCGCTGGACCGACGACTACGTCAAGTACGTCATCAAGGGCCTGGCCCGGTCCAAGCTCGACAAGGACGGCAACGTCGTACGCCGCCTCCCGCTCGGCACCCACTTCACGACCATGACCGAGGCCGGCCACACCCGCGAGAACGGCTACGTCGCCAACTACGGCGAGGCCACCAACTACCTCCCCGAGTGGTTCCACCGCACCTGGGGCCATGAGGGCGACGAACAACTCAACGACAGGATCCTGGAGACGGCGCTGCGCAATCTGCACGCCCGCTCACACGCCCGGATGACCGACCTCGACGACGACCTCAAGCGCACCATGCGGATGGAGATGGTCATCGACGAGCGCAACACCAACTTCCCCGGATTCCCCGGCTACGTCCTGCGTGTCTCCGAGGGCAAGCTCCTGCACTACGTCTCCCTCGCCCGCCACATCGCCGAACACCCCGAGCGCTACGCGGGCGAGGAGTGGAGCCGTACCCGGCGCCACGCCCGGGAGGCGGTGGGCTTCGCCCAGCAGCAGATCGCCGACCACCAGTACTTCGCCAACTTCTCCGCCGTGCGGTCGAAGAACAAGTACGACCTCGAACTCGGCGAGACGTGGGGCTGGTTGAAGGCGCAGGAGCCGACCGGCATCGTCCACCCGCACACCGACTTCGCGTACTACACCCCCGCCGAACTCACCGCGCTCGGCGTGCGCACCGCCGACTACGAGCGCTTCGCCTGGGTGGACGTGGACTGCATGTTCGTCTCCCTGCGCGACGGCGACACGCATCTGTGGGGTCACCTCAACGAACGCCAGCGCGGGTTCGCCCGCAACGGCCGCCTCCACGTCCGGCACCCCGACCGGGACCACATCGTCCAGCTCCACACGGAGGGGCTCTTCCGGTACGAGGACTACTGGGCCCGCATGGACAACATCGACGTCGACTTCATGGAGGATCAACAGACGGCCGACTCCGCCGCCCTCCAGGCCCTCGCCGGCGAGATCGCCCCCATCACCTTCCAGCCCGGCGTGGGGACGGTCCACCGGGAGAACTTCGAGGCCGACCACGCCTACTCGGGCTACCCCGACCTCCTCACGGCCCGCTACGGCCGCTACCTCTTCGTCGTCAACACGACGCGCAAGGCGTACGGGAACGAGCGCACCCACCAGGTGGAGGTACCGGGCGGGGGCTCGGGCGTCCTCGACCTGGTGAGCGGCCGGGAGCTTCCGGTGCGCGGCGGCAAGGTGAGCGTGCCGCCCAGGACCGGACTGGTGCTGCGCCTGGAGTCGGAGGACATCGCCGAACTCCCGCCCTCCCACGTCGACTTCGTCCACACCCTGCCCGGCGACGCCTCGATCGTGGTCACCTGGCAGACCACGGCGGGCGCCACGCACTACGAGGTGCGCCGGGCGACTCGACGACGGGGCCCGTACGAGCTGATCGGCGACGGGGTGAAGGGCCGTCACTTCGTCGACGGGTCCGCGCGGCCGGGCGAGACCTACTTCTACACGGTCACGGCGGTCAACCCGACGGGCCGCGGCCTGGCGTCGCACGCGATCGAGACGGAGCTGAGGCGGCCCGCCTCGGCCGGGCTGCGCCGGACCGGCTGGCGCGACGACGCCCTGCACCACGCCCGCGAGGGCGGCGCGATCGTGCGCGGCTCGACCGTCCGCGTCCTCGGCGCACACGGCGACGGCCTCGGCGAGGGCGACGACTACCGGGTCCTGTCCCGCGACATCGAGGACGAACTGCACTTCGTGAGCCGCCCGGCGGTGGGCGGCTTCACCCTCACCGCCCGCGTCGACACCGCGCGGGGCCCGGCGACCGGTCTGATGCTCCGCGACCGGCTCACCCCCGACACCCGGCACGTGTACTTCGGCGCGGACGCCGACGGCGGGCTCGTCCTGCACCACCGCACCCGGGACAGCCGCCACGACTGGCAGGACGACATCCGCTCCCCGATCACCCGAGGGCTCCCCGGCCGCACCCTGGCCGCCACCCCCCACCTCCGGCTCGTCCGCGACCTCACCACCCACCGGGTGCACGGCCAGGTGTCCGGGGACGGCCGCACCTGGGTGACGGTCGGGAGCCTGTTCTGCCCCTTCCCGTACGCGGTGCACGCGGGCGTCGTGGCCACGGGTGACGCCGACTTCGCCGAGGTCGGGCTCGACGCGCTCGGGAACCGTCCCCTGCTGGTCGCCCTGGAACGCGACGGCGACACCGTCACCGTCCGCTGGAACAAGCCGGAGGACGCGCTCACGTTCACCGTGGAGCGTTCCGCCGACGGGGACACCTGGGACGCGCTCGTGACGGACACCCGGTCCCTCGCCCACGACGACGAGGGGCTGCGGCACGGCAGGCGGTACTACCGGGTCACGGCGGCCCTGGTGGGCGGCGGTACCCGGGTCTCCACGCCCGCCGCGGCCGTCGCCGAGACCTTCGCCGACGTCCTCGCCCGGGCGCGCGCGACCGACGCGGCCGGGTGGACGAAGAAGAGCCACGCGGCCTTCACCGCCGAGCTCGACCGGGTGGAGGGAGAGACCGGGAAGGACGAGGACACCCGGATCGACGAGGTGTACGCGGCCTACGAGCTGCTCGTCTCCCGGGAGACACTGCTGCGGCGCGGCGAGGTCACCCCGTCGATGGTGAAGGCCTCGACCATCGCCTGGCCCGGCAGCGGGACGCAGGCCGCCAACGGCTGGCGCGCCTTCGACGGCGACCCCGCCACGTACACGGACACCCTCGCGGCCGACAGTTGGATCGACATCGACGCGGGCGCCGACGGCACGCTGCGGGTCGACAAGCTCCGTGTCCTGCCGCGCGCCGGGTTCGCGGCACGGGCGACCGGTACCGTGCTGCGCGGCTCCACCGACGGCGGGGCGACCTGGACCGACCTGCACACCATCGGCACGACGACCGACGGCGCCTGGTACGAGGCGACCCTCCCGACCACGGCGACGTACCCGCTGCTCCGCCTCCACGACACGCACAACGGGCGGTGCAATCTGGCCGAGGTGGAGTTCTGGTACTACGCGCCGGAAGAGTGACTCCGGGGCGGGTGGTCGGGTGCGGGCCCCATACGGCCCTTTCGGGCCGAAAAGCACGGGGCGCAGCCCCTGCTTCTCAGGGGCGCGGGGGACTGCGCGAGAAGCCCCACCGGACCCGCACCCGCCAACGAACCCAAACCCCCCACCCCAGTAGGCGCCACCCCCGAACAACCCCCCGCTCCCTCCCTCCGACCGCCGGAGGCATACCGTGGAGGACGCGCACGGGCAACCCCCACGCGACGTCGGGAGCGAGGAGACAACGGGATGGATGGCAGCCGCACCGCACTGGTGGAGGACCTGATGGAGAGGTTCCCGCACGTGCCACGGGAAGCCGTCTTCAAGGAGGACCTGCTCAGGGGTGGTGTGGCCTTCGACGCCTCCGCGCTGAGCGACAACGAGAAGGGCGAGGTCAAGCCCAAGTCGTACTTCATCTTCTCCTTCGACCACGGCACCCTCCCCGAGCTCGGCGAGGCCGCCCTGCGCCGCCCGCCGGAGGAGATCATCCTCACCGGCGGCCCGTACGACCTGCGGCGCACGGTCGTCTCCGTACGGGTCAACCCCGCCTCGCCCTACCGGGTGGCGTCCGACGAGGAAGGCCTCCTCGGCCTCTACCTCGACGGCCGGCGCATCGCCGACGTCGGCGTGCCGCCCATGCCCGAGTACTACAAGCACACCCTCTCCAACGGGAAGTCCGTGATGGAGGTGGCCCCGACCATCCAGTGGGGCTACCTCATCTACCTGACCGTCTTCCGCGTCTGCCAGTACTTCGGCGCGAAGGAGGAGTGCCAGTACTGCGACATCAACCACAACTGGCGCCAGCACAAGGCGGCCGGGCGGCCGTACACGGGCGTGAAGGACGTCGACGAGGTCCTCGAAGCCCTGGAGATCATCGACCGGTACGACACGGCGAAGACGTCCACCGCGTACACGCTCACCGGCGGCGCCATCACCAAGACGGTCGCGGGCCGCGACGAGGCCGACTTCTACGGCCACTACGCCAAGGCCATCGAGGAGCGGTTCCCCGACCGCTGGATCGGCAAGGTCGTCGCCCAGGCGCTGCCGCTGGACGACGTCAAGCGTTTCCACGACTACGGCGTGAAGATCTACCACCCCAACTACGAGGTCTGGGACGAGTACCTCTTCAAGATGTACTGCCCCGGCAAGGAGCGGTACGTCGGCCGCGACGAGTGGCACAAGCGGATCCTGGACTCGGCCGGTGTCTTCGGCGCGCGCAATGTGATCCCCAACTTCGTGGCGGGCGTGGAGATGGCCGAGCCCTTCGGGTTCAAGACGGTCGACGAGGCGATCGCCTCGACCACCGAGGGCCTGCGCTTCTTCATGTCGCACGGCATCACGCCCCGCTTCACCACCTGGTGCCCGGAGCCCACCACCCCGCTCGGCAAGGCCAACCCGCAGGGCGCGCCGCTGGAGTACCACATCCGGCTGCTGCAGGCCTACCGCGCCACGATGGACGAGTTCGGGCTGGCGTCGCCGCCCGGATACGGCCCGCCCGGACCCGGCCGTGCCGTCTTCTCCGTCAGCTCCTTCATGGACAGCCTCTCGGCCGACGCGGCGGTTGCCGCCGAGTAACTCCTGTGGCGGTTGAGTCGATTGGGGTCGGCGTACGTACAACTCAACAGTGTGACCGCTGGTAACCGCATTTGAAGACGCAGCTTGTCAGTTGTGTGGGAAGCGTGAAAAGCTCTGGGCACCGCAAGGTGGTCCCCCTAACTCCCTTGGATCTCAAGGGCAGTTGACTACTTTTGCACACTTCCCCCCTCGCTCTGTTGGATGCAGGAGACCCATGCCCGACCTGCCGAAGCCCCAGGACGCCGCAGAGGCCGCGCTGTTCTCGGAGTGCTGGGACGCGGTCCTGTCGTACGCCGACCTGTGCACGTCCGGTTCGACCGCGGCGACCCAACTGGCCACCGAGGCCTTCACGAACGGCATGCACGAGGCGCACGCCCTGGAGTCCGAGGCGGGGGCCGACCGCGGCGCCGGACGCCGTGCCCTGCGCCTGCCTCGAATACCGTTCCTCCTGACCTGGGTCAGGACCACGGCCGCCACCTGGGAGACGGGTGGCCAGGGCCACCGGCTCGACCCCGAGCTGCGTCTCTGGCTCAACTCGGACAAGGCCGCCCGGTACACCGGCCCGCCGCTGTACCGCCCGCTCGCCCTGCGGGCCCTGCGGGACATGCAGGAACCCGACGCGGCCCTGCTGTGGCTGGCCGAGGTCGAGTCGCTGCCGCTGGGCTCGGTGGCCCGCCGGCTCGGCCTCGACCCGGCGGTCGCCAGGACCGAACTCGACCAGGTGCGGGCGCTGTTCAGGGACCGCTGCCACCGGGGCCAGCTCGACGCGCCCCTGCACGCCGACTGCCGCACCTACGCCCGGCTGTTGGACGCGGTGACCCGCTCGCCCGGCACCGACACCCCCGACGACCTGTCCCGCCACCTCGCCACGTGTGTGCAGTGCGCCGAGGCCGCGGCCTGCCTCGGCCTGCACGGCGGCGGACTGCCCGCCGCGCTCGCCGGCGGTGTGATCGGCTGGAGCGGGCTCGCCTACCTGGAGCGCCGCCGCCGCGCGGCCGAGGCCGGACTGCTCCCCGGGCGCGCGGACTCCACCGGCACCGACCGGGGACTCTCCCCGGGCACGCAGCCGCGGCCCCGGTTCAGCCGGAACGGGCTGCTCGTCGGAGCCGGTCTCGTCTCCGTGCTGGCGCTCGCCGTCTCCCTCATGCCGTTCGGCGACGACGAGACGGTCGTGGAGGGCTCGTCCGCCGGGGATTCGGCGGTGGTGCAGCAGGACCCGAGGTCCCCGGTGACCGGGGACCCGTCCGACGGCACCTCGTCCGAACTGCAGAGCACCTCGCGGCCCGAGGAGACCGGTTCCGACGACGAGGACGACAAGACCGAGGGCGACGGCAACAGCAACGAGGAACCCCAGGGCGACTCCTCGACACCCGCCCGCGTCACCCACCGGCCGGTGGACCCCGGCAAGTCGTCCGACGCCACCTGCCACGTCCGCTACCAGGTCGTCAACGAATGGCCCGGCGGCTTCCAGGGCGCCCTCACCGTCACCTCCACCAAGGCCCTCGACGGCTGGCAGGTCGAGTGGACCTACGCGGCCGACCAGCGGGTCACCCAGATGTGGGACGGCACCTTCGACCAGGAGGGCACCAAGGTCACCGCCTCCTCCGCCGACTACAACAGGACCGTCGCCGCCGGCGGCACCTTCGGCGTCGGGTTCCTCGGCATCTGGCAGGGTTACGACAACCCCGTACCCGTGGACTTCACGCTCAACGGGAAGAAGTGCGACCGGGCGGACTGAGCACGGCGCGACAAATCGGTTGACGGGGGCCCACGGGCCCCCGCTAGGGTGAGATCACCGAGCACGGCGGCCGTTCCGGCCGCCGTCGCCGACGAGAACGAGTGAGACAGGAGGTGTCGACCGATGGCTGTCATTGCGATGGGCGCTGCCCGCATCCAGGAAACCATCCAGTCCACCTCCGTGGTCACCGGCTGACACCCACGTCCTGCACGACCGCCGGGGCCACCTTGTGAAGGGTCTCCCTTGACTTCCTCCGGCTCCACTTCCTTCTCCACCTCTTTCTCCCCACTCGCCCCTTACGGCTGGGACGACTCCTGGGCGGACGCCTTCGCCCCGTACGCCGCCGAGGGCCTGCTCGTCGGGCGGGTCGTCCGCGTCGACCGCGGGCAGTGCGACATCGTCACCGCGGACGGTCCGCTGCGGGCCGACACCGCCTTCGTCACACCCCACGACCCCATGCGGGTCGTCTGCACGGGCGACTGGGTCGCCGTGGAACCCGCGGGCGACCCCCGCTACGTCCGCACCTACCTGCCCCGCCGCAGCGCCTTCGTCCGCTCCACCTCCTCCAAGCGCGCCGAGGGGCAGATCCTCGCCGCCAACGTCGACCACGCGGTCGTCGCCGTGTCGCTCGCCGTGGAACTCGACCTCGGCCGCGTCGAACGGTTCCTCGCGCTGGCCTGGGAGTCCGGGGCCCAGCCGGTGGTCGTGCTGACCAAGGCCGACCTCGTGCCGGACGCCGCCACGCTGGGGCATCTCGTCCAGGACGTGGAGACCGTGGCACCCGGCGTTCCCGTGCTGACGGTCAGCTCCACGCACGGCGAGGGCCTCGACGTCCTCGCCGCGGTGCTCTCCGGCGGCACCTCCGTACTGCTCGGGCAGTCCGGAGCCGGCAAGTCGACCCTCGCCAACGCGTTGCTCGGCGACGACGTCATGGACGTCCAGGCCACCCGCGACGTGGACGGCAAGGGACGGCACACCACCACCACCCGCAACCTCCTCGCCATGCCCGGCGGCGGAGTCCTCATCGACACACCGGGGCTGCGCGGCGTCGGTCTCTGGGACGCCGAGACCGGGGTCGGACAGGTCTTCGCCGAGATCCAGGAGCTGGCCGCGGACTGCCGCTTCCACGACTGCGCGCACCTCGCCGAGCCCGGCTGCGCGGTCCTCGGCGCGGTCGAGTCCGGTGAACTGCCCGAGCGACGGCTCGACAGCTACCGCAAGCTGCTCCGTGAGAACGAGCGGATCGTCGCGAAGAGCGACGCGCGGCTGCGGGCGGAGATCCGGAAGGAGTGGAAGCGCAGGGGCGCGGAGGGGCGTGCGGCGATGGAGGCGAAGAGGGGCGGTCTGCGGTGAGTTCCGGGCGCGGGTGAGTGTGTGTCGGGGGGCCAGTCGCGCGGTTCCCCGCGCCCCGGCACGGCAGCGGCTGCGCCCCCCTGCCGTGCCGGGGCGCAGCCCCGCGTCCGAATACCGCCAGCCCGCCGTCTCCGCCTCGCCGACACTTGATGACATGAAGGACGTCGTGAAGGACGAGGACACCAGGTACGAGGCGGTGCGGAGCAGGGACGGCCGGTTCGACGGGGAGTTCTTCTTCGCCGTCGAGACGACCGGCATCTACTGCCGGCCGAGCTGCCCGGCGGTGACGCCGAAACGGGAGAACGTCCGCTTCTACGCCACCGCGGCCGCCGCCCAGGGCGCCGGATTCCGGGCCTGCCGACGGTGCCGTCCGGACGCCGTGCCCGGCTCGGCCGAGTGGAACGTGCGCGCGGACTCCGTGGGACGGGCCATGCGGCTCATCGGGGACGGCGTCGTCGACCGGGAGGGCGTCGCCGGGCTGGCGGTGCGGCTGGGGTACAGCGCACGCCAGGTCCAGCGGCAGCTCACCGCCGAGGTCGGCGCCGGTCCCGTCGCCCTGGCCCGTGCCCAGCGGGCGCACACCGCCCGCGTCCTGTTGCGGACCACCGCCCTCCCGGTCACCGAGATCGCCTTCGCGTCCGGCTTCGCCAGCGTGCGCCAGTTCAACGACACGATCAGGGCGGTGTACGCCATGACGCCCAGCGCTCTGCGCGCCGGCGCACCCCGGCGGTCCGCAGGGTCGCGGACGGCCGGGATCCCGCTCCGGCTCGCCTATCGGGGCCCGTACCAGTCCACCGCCCTCTTCGACGTCCTGGCCGCCGAGGCCGTCACCGGCGTCGAGGAGACGACCGGCGAACGCGGCCACCGCACCCACCGGCGCACCCTCCGTCTCCCGTACGGCACCGCCGTCGCCGAGGTCGACGAGCGACCCGGAGGCCGCCCCGCCGGCCGCGCCGGCGGCTGGCTCGACGCCCGGCTCCACCTCACCGACCCCCGGGACCTCACCACCGCCGTGCAGCGGCTGCGGCGGCTGTTCGACCTGGACGCCGACCCGTACGCCGTGGACGAGCGTCTCGGCGAGGACGCCCGGCTCGCCCCGCTCGTCGCCGCCAGACCGGGGCTGCGCTCACCGGGCACGGCCGATCCGGAGGAGTTCGCGGTACGGGCGCTCGTCGGGCGCGCGGCGGCGGCACGGCTCGTACAGGCGTACGGCAAGACGCTGGACGCCCCGCAGGGGACGCTGACGCATCTGTTCCCCGAACCCGCGGCACTGGCCGACGCGGACGGCCCCCTCGGCGCCCTCGCCACCGCTCTCGCCGACGGCACCTGCCGCCTCGACGTCGGCGCCGACCGGGACGCCACCGAGGCGGCCCTGCTCGCGCTGCCCGGCCTGGACGCCCGTACCGTCGCCGCCATCCGCACCCGCGCCCTCGGCGACCCGGACGTGGCACCCCCGGGCGAGGCCGTGCCGGACACCTGGCGGCCCTGGCGGTCGTACGCCCTCCGGCATCTGCGGACACAGGCGCAGGCACAGGCAGCACAGACAGAAGTACCGGCACAGGATCTGGATCAGGATCGGGGAGTTCAGTCGTGAGCACCGAGCAGCGGACGTACTACACCGTCGTCGACAGTCCCGTCGGACGACTCCTCCTCACCGCCGACGAGTCCGGCGCCCTCACCTCCCTCTCCGTGCCGGAGCAGAAGGGCGGCCGGATCCCGTTGCCGGGCTGGCTGCGCGACCCGGCCCCCTTCCGGGCCGCGGAGGAACAACTCGCCGCCTATTTCGCCGGTGAACTGAAGGAATTCCGGCTGGAGTCGCGCGGCGAGGGCACCGAGTTCCGGCAGCGGGTCTGGGCCGCGCTCGACGACGTCCCGTACGGCGCGACCATCACGTACGGCTCCGTCGCCGCCCGGATCGGCGCACCCCGCGCCGCCGTCCGGGCCGTGGGCGGCGCGATCGGCGCGAACCCCCTCCTCATCGTCCGCCCCTGCCACCGGGTGATCGGCGCGGACGGCACCCTCACGGGGTACGCCGGCGGCCTCGACCGCAAACGCCTCCTCCTCGGTCTGGAGGGCGTGCTCCCGCCGACGCGACCGACGCGGTGAGGGCGCGCGTGCCCGGGCGCCCTCACCGGCCAGGACCAGGACGTAGGAGCCGGTCAGCGGCTCAGCCGCCGAACACCACGCCCACCCACGCCCCCGTCACCAGCAGGCACGCGAAGAGCTCCGCCAGGACGCTCGAACCGCCCGAGCGCATCGCCGTGCGCGTCGCTGCCTTCGCCGCACCGGCGTGACCGAGGCGGAGCCGTTCGGAGAGGTAGATACCGCCGACGAAGCCGGGGATGGCGCCGAGGACGGGGAGCAGGACGAAACCGAGGAAGGCCCCGGTCCCGGCGTACACCCCCATCCGGGGGGTGGCACCGCTCTCCGCCAGGCGCCGGGGTGGCAGGCCCCAGCGGACCGCCCGGGACAGCAGCAGCACGGTGGTGGCGCCCACCAGGACCCACCAGGCGATGGGCCGCGGATCCTCCAGCGCCCACCACATGACCCCGGCCCATACGAGCCAGGACCCCGGTACGCCGGGCACCAGCACTCCGCACAGGCCGAGCAGCAGTACGACCCCGACCAGCAGGAGTTCCCACGCTCCCATCTGCCCAGGGTGCCGGACCGCGAGAGGGGGCGCAGGTCAGCGGTGTCAGTCCCGGGTCACCCAGGCCCGCTCGTAGGCGTGCCAGCCCAGCTGCAGCCGGGTCGTCACGCCGGCGAGCTCCATCAGGCGCTTCACCCGGCGCTGTACGGTCCGCAGGCCCAGGTCCAGCTGTTTGGCGACGCTCGCGTCGGTCATGCCGGCCAGCAGCAGGGAGAGGATCTCAAGATCGGTGTCGTCGGGGGCGTCCGGGATGTCCTCGGTGACCCGGCCGGAGCCCAGGCGCAGCGGCAGGGCCTGCCGCCAGACGGACTCGAACAGGCCCGACAGCAGCTCCAGCAGGCCGCTCGCGTGGACGACGAGCGCGGCGGGCTCGGCGGTGTGCGTGGTGAGCGGCAGCATGGCCAGCGTCCGGTCGGCGATGACGAGCTTCGTCGGCACCTCGTCCATGACCCGCACCTGCTCCTCCCGGCCCAGCGCGGCGGACAGCTCGGTGAGGCCGGCGTCCTCGTCCAGGACGGCCCGTTCGACCACCACGCGGTAGACGACGCCGCGACCGGTCGCCTGCTCCTCCGCGGAGTTGTTCTCCGGCCCGGAGACCGCGATGGGAGCGCCGGTGACCATGGCGCAGACCTCCTCCGTGGCGCCGAGCTGCAGCTGGAGGAAGCGTTGCGCTATCGCGGCCGAGCCGATCACCACCTCGACGAGGTCGTGCGCCGCGGGCTCGGTCGCGCTCGCCCGGTACTCCTCGGCCAGCAACGCCGCCGTCAGTTCGGCCTTCTCCAGCTCGTGCCGCTGCTGGGTGAGCAGGGCGCCCAGGGCCACACCGGGGGGCGCGGCGACCCAGCGGCCGGGGCGCGCGGAGGACTGGGCGGCGAGACCGTGCCGCTCCAGCCGACGCAGCGCGCGCTCGGTGTCGTGCTCCCCGAGCGTGAGCCGGCGCGCCAGGTCCGGTACGTCGGCGGCGCCCACGGACACCAGGGCCCGGTACGCCGACTCGTGCGTCTCGTCGAGACCGATCGCTCCCAGCATCCGGCGACGCCGCCCCTCCCTCGTCGCGCCACTTCGGCGCACTTCCGCGTCGGCCCATCATCACCGCATCGCGGGTCCCACCGGCAGGCGGGGTCGCACAGCGGAATCCCAGGAACGGGCCGCACACTCGGGCCGACCGGCCCGCACGCCCGCACACGCCCCGGTCCTCCCGGCGCCGCCGGGCGGTTTCTCCTGTGGGGGGTGGCACCGCCCGGCGGTCCCCGCACGCGAAACGCGTGAGGCCCGTGAGGCACGCGAAGCGCGTGAGGCACGCGAGACGCTCCGCACTGCGCACTCCTGGGCGCCCCCCGCTCCCATACTCCCCATCCCTCGCATTTCCCTCATCTCCCGCCATCCCCTCGACTCCCTTGTCTCGCACCGGAGTTCGGCAGGTAGTCCGACACGCCGACGGGCCCTCGGCTCCGCGGGCCGATTTTCCGGATGCCCCGTTTTCATACGGCCCCCGAGGTGGACAATTAGGGGCATGAGCCAGCAGGGGGAGAGGCCGACCGGTCACGAGGACGACTGGTGGCGGCAGTTGTACGACGACGCGAGTGGGGACACGGGCCCCGCGGTAGCGGCCGATTCCCTCGACGACCGCTTCGCCTCGGCGGCGAACACGGTCAGGGACGGCACCCCGCATCCGACACCGCCGGAGCCTGCGACGGCTCCGGCAACACCGACCGAGAGCGCGCCGGGTGCGCCGGGTGCGTCGGGCGTCCGGGGTGCCTGGGGAGCCGTCCCGGGGACGTCGGGCGCCTGGGCGGCCGTGCCGGGCGCGTCGGGTGCCAGAGGGGAGTCGGGCGGAGGGCCGGGCCCGACGGCCGGATCGGGAGACGGGCCGGGCGGGGCCGGTGGTCCCGGAGACGGGCCTGGCCGGACGGGTGGCTCGGGCACCGGGGGGAACTCGCCGAACGGCTCGCGCGCGGGCCGGCGTGAGGCGGGTTCCGCCCCGGGCACCGTGGGTGGGGGCGGTCTCTCGGACCGGGTGCCGCCCCAGGGATCGCCGGGCGGCTCCGCCGGACGGGGCGGGCAAGGCCGGCCGGGCGACCCGGGCCCACGGCCGGTCACCCCTCCCGACCCCACGCCCGCACCGCCCGCTGCCCCTCCGCGCCCGTCGTCCGCTCCCGATGCCGTGCCGCCAGCCGACGCCGGCCCGGGTGCGGGGTGGGGCCCGGGCTCCGTGTCGCCCGGCGCTCCTCCGCGTCCGGCGTCGAGCCCCGACCCCGACCCTCCTGCCGACGCCGTCCCGCGCACGCCGTCCGACACCGGCGCCGCTTCGCCTGGTGACGCCGGTTCCGCCTCGCCCGCCGAGCCCGTCCCGCGTCCCCCCTTCGCCCCCGGCCCCCGCAGGCCGTCCCACCCGCCGACCTCCGTGCCCGCGAGGGACCCCCGCCTCAGCGGGCTCACTCCGCGACCCGCGCCCTGGGAGTCGCCGTCGGTCCAGCCGTCGGGGCCCGTGACCTTTCCCTCCGGACCCACGCCGCCGGGCTTCCGCGCGGCCACGCCATGGCGCCGCGCCCCCGTCCGGAGCCCCCTCGCGCAGGCTCCCGTCCCCGCTCAACCACCCTCCGGCGAAAGGCCTGCCTCCCCGCCCGCCGCGCCCTCTCCGGCGCCCCACCCCGTCGCGGAACCCTCCGACGCCCGGCCCTCCACCCAGCTCGACATCCCCACCCTCCAGGCGGACGAGGTGTCTCTCGTCGGCGACAGCGGGAGGGTACGGGTCGAGTACGTGGGGTCCGGCCCGCCCACCTACGACGCGGAGCCGACCGCCTTGCCGCCGGCGGATCCGGAGGACCTGGGGGACCTGGTGGCGGACACGGTGCTGGACGGCGCACGCTACGGGGCGTGCACGCTGCGTGCCGCGTCGCTGCGCGGGGACTCCGCGCGCTACCGGGGTGAGCCGCGCCGCGACGCGCTCCTCACCGCCCGCTTCGGCCTCGGCGAACAGGCACTCGTCCTGGTGGCCATGGCCACCGGCGCCCGGGCCACCCCGGGCGCGCACCGCGCGGCGGCGGAGGCGTGCCGGTGGATCGGCCGGGCCGTCGGGCTGAGCCATGTGCGGCTGGTGGAGGACATCAGGGCCGCCCGGCGCGGCGATCTGAAGTCGGGGCTGCACCGCCTCACCGACCGCAGCCTCGGCAAGCTCCGCGCCAGCGCCGTCGAACAGGGGCTCGACCCGGAGGAGTACACGGCGAGCCTGCGCTGTCTGCTGCTCCCGGCCGATCCCGGGTGCCGGACGCGCGTGTTCTTCGGGGTCGGCGCGGGCGGACTGTTCCGGCTGCGGGGCGGCGAGTGGCAGGACATAGAGCCCCGGGTCGCCGACACGGCCGGTGCCCCGGTGGTCGGCTTCGGGTCGCTGCCGCACGAGACCCCCGACGGCGACCGTCTCACCATGGACCTCGGCATCACGACACCCCCGAGCCCCTACGAACCCGCTCCCGCCCCACCCCGCGAACCCTTCCGCTTCCGCGCCTCCGTGGCCCGCGAGGACGACGTCCTGCTGCTGTGCACCGGCGGTCTGGCCGAACCGTTGCGCGGTGAGCCCCCGCTCGCCGAGCATCTGGCGGCCCGCTGGGGAACCGCGGAACCGCCCGGTCTCGCCGCTTTCCTCGCCGATGCCCAGGTCAGGGTCAAGGGGTACGCGGACGACCGAACGGCCGCCGCCGTCTGGGAGGCCTGACGGAGACCACCGGCGGGCCGGGAGGGGCGTCAATCAGCCGCGCGCGGCCGGGGGTTGGCCTGTACCAGCGCGCGATTCCGGCCAAACAACATCATCGGGGGGAGTGGCCCGCTCCGGTCGGGGTAGGCGCGGCGCTCACGCCCGTCGTGTCCCGTCGGCATACGGCCGGATCGGCAGCCCCGCATGGGCAGTTGGGGCCGAGGGCCGTGGCCGCTCCGCGCTGCCCGGAGTGGGGCGGGGCGTCGGGTTCGTAGGGCTCTGCGGTGGTTCCGCGAGGCGGGAAGCGCTCTCACAAGGTGCCGACAGCTGGCTTGACCCTGTGCGTTTGAAAGCGTACGGACGGTCGTTGACGATTCGACATGAGTGCCGCGATCCGGACGGGGCATGCATCCCCGTGTACGTGTTCGAGCAGGAGGGGAATCGTCATCGGCGCGTGGGCGGGGGTCATGAAAAGGCAGGCACGAGGGGGCGGTCCCACGGCGATCGGGGCCTTCTCGGCAGAGGTGGAGGATGCGGTCGACGACGCGGCGCACAAGGTCGACGCCGAACAGCTCAGGCACAGACTCGGGCGGGCCGACCTGAGGGCGGTGCCCGAGGCCCGCAGGGCGCTGCGGGAGCTGCTGCGGCAATGGGGGCGCCCGGAGCGATCCGAGATTGCGGAGCTGCTGACGAGCGAGCTGGTCACCAACGCGATCATTCACACCGACCACGACGCGGTGCTGACCGCCACCGTCTCACCTCGCGGACTGCACGTGGAGGTACGGGACTTCGTGGGACGCAGGCCCAGGCCGAGGGTGCCGCCCGCCGACGACAGCACACACGGACGCGGCCTCCTCCTCGTCCAGTCCCTCGCCGACGCCTGGGGGATACGGGCGCACGGGGTGGGCAAGGCGGTGTGGTTCGACCTCGACGGCGGGCTGACCTAGGGCGCTTCCGATGGACCTCCCCTCGACGCCGACGGGACCGACACGGCACGGACGAGGGACGGCGGACCACGGACGGCGGACAACGGACAGGGGCGCGGCTCGCTGCCGCGCCCCTGTCCGATGTGTGGCTCGTACCGCTCAGCCGAACTGCTGCTCCAGGTCCTTGAGCTTGCGCTCCAGGGAGTCGAGTCGCGGCAGGGCCATGGTGTCGTCCTCCGCGGTGAGGTCGACCGTGATCGACTTGTCAGCGCCGTTGCGGACGGGCTGCAGGGAGGGACGCGTACGGACGGGCAGTTGTTCCGGCGTGGATATGGCGGAGTCCGAGGCGACCTGGGCCGCGGGCACGCGCTCCACGGTGGTGTCGACCTGGCGGCCGCCACCGCCACCGCCGCCGCCACGACCGGGCAGACCCCGGTGGCCCCGGCTGATGGCCTTGAGGTGGGCGCGCTCCAGGCGCTCCTGCTCCCGCTTGCGCGTCCGGTTCTCTTCCTTGATCCGCTTGTCCTCGCGTACCTCGTCCACGGCCTCGTCCAGACTGCGCACGCCCTCAAGGAGCATCAGCGACCAGGCCTTGTACGTCTCACGCGGGGCCCGCAGCCAGCGGACGATACGGATCTGCGGCAGCGGACGCGGCACCAGGCCCTGCTCGCGCAGCGCGGCCCGGCGGGTCTGCTTCAGCGCGCGGTCGAAGAGCACCGCGGCGGACATGGACATGCCGGCGAAGAACTGCGGGGCACCGTCGTGGCCGAGGCCCCTGGGCGCGTGCACCCAGTTGAACCAGGCCGCCGCACCGGCGAACGTCCATACGAGTATGCGGGATCCGAGGGCCGCGTCACCGTGGCTGGCCTCGCGCACCGCGAGCACCGAGCAGAACATGGCGGCGCCGTCCAGGCCGAACGGAACCAGGTACTGCCACCCGTTGCTGAGGCCAAGGTTCTGCTCGCCGAAGCCGACCAGGCCGCGGAAGGAGAGCGCGGCGGCGACCGCGGCACAGCAGAAGAGGAGAATGTAGGAGGCCGTGGCGTAGAGGGCCTCCTTGCGCCTGCGGCGCTCCTCACTGCGTTCCCACGAGTCCTCTGTCTTCGCGTGCTCCCCGGAGCGCTTGCCGCGCGCGAGCACCGCAACCGCCGCCAGCATGCCCAGGAGCAGTACGGCGCCCGGAAGCAGCCAGTTCAGCGATATGTCGGTCAATCTCATCAGGGGTCCCTTGCATTGGGATAGGGCGTAACGCCCGCCATAGTGGCCCAATCCTCGCGGCCCTCAGGGGGTTTCGGGGCAAGAGACCGCCAAAGAAGTGCAATGAGTGACGCCAGGCGGCATTCTGCTCGAACTACCGCGCGAGGGACGGGAGTTGAGTGCGAGTGAGATTACCCGTTCGAGTGGTTCCACGGAAAGTTCCTGCGACAAGTGAGGAATTTGTGAACCACCTGTAACCCAACGAGGGTCCCACCCGGAGTGGATCTTACGGCACATGCCCCGGGCGATCACCGGGGGGGTCGCCCGGGGCGCGGCCCCCCGCGGTGGTGAGAGGCCGTCAACCGGTGGCAGCGGCCGTGAGCTTGGAGATCCGTTCCGTCTCGCACGTGCGCGGACAGGTGACGCAGGTGTCCTCCGGGACCAGCGTGTAGAACATGCAGCAGCTCGCCCGGTCCCGGGTGGGCAGTGACTCGCCGCCGGGTCCGGTCAGTTCACGGAAGCCCGCCGTACCCACGTAGGGCCGCGTCGCGCCCGGAAGCAGCAGTTCCAGTTCGCGTCGGCAGCGCTCCTGCTCGTCGGGGCCGAGCAGTTCGGCGACGTACCAGATGCCCTCGACGATCTCGTCGGTCGCCATGCCCCACAGCGCGCGTCCGCGCCGCCGCATACGCGGGCCGAAGCCGCCCAGGACCGGTTCTATGTGCTCGGCGAACGCGGCGCGCACCTCGGCCCGCAGCGCCTCCTCGTCCGCCACCACCCGGGCGCCGGGCTCCCCGGCCGCCGGGTCGTCCGGCAGGCAGCTGAACGTTTCGCCGCGCACCGCCAGCCGGCTCTGCTCGCGCTGGAACGCCACGTGCTCGGCGGGGAAGCGCGGCACTCGGCGCTGGAGGAACCAGGGCACCGTGAAGAGCAGGCAGGCGTACCAGGAGTAACGGTGCAGTCCGAAGGTCGCCACCACGTCCGGGCGCCCCTTTCGGCCGTGGTCCCGCAGGATCTGGGCCTCGTCCCACGCCAGGAACGCGTCGAGCTCGGCCCCCGCCGCCGCGAGCCCGGCGGCGGAGACCCACCCCTCACCAACGGGCAATGGATCCGTGGGGGAGAGTTCTGTCACGCTGATCATCGGCAGGGCCTCGGTGAGGCGTGCGTACGCCGCCGCCACGGGCGACCTGCGTGAAGTGGGTGCGGGTGCCGGTGCTGACTGGGGCATACGGAGACCGCCGTTTCACCATCGCTGCCAAGTAAGGCTTACCTTACCCGAGGTGGTGGAGGTTTGAACTGAGGGCATGTGCGCCTATGGTGCTTTACGACCGGTAACAACCCGAGTAGTGACCTAACCGCCCCCATGTACCCAGTCGGCCTCACTGCTCGACCACTCGACACTCGACTCGGCTCGGAGGAGGACCCGTGGAGCAGGCCGGACCGCGCCCGCGCGAGGCCACGGCCATGAGCGCGCCGGACCCCGCACTCGCTCGTCCGGCGTCGGCCTATCGCGTGCCCGCACAGCCCGGAGTCGCGGACGTCGACAGGGAGCGGGGCATCGCGGCGGACGCCACCGGGACCGCCGTCCGCGGTGACACCGGACCCGGCGCCGACACCGCCCGGGGCGAGCACACGCACAGCGAGGTCCCGATCCCGCTGCCGCGCGGCCAGGGGCGCCCCGTCGTCCAGCGGTCCTCCGTGCGGGGGCAGATCCTCGACGCGCTGCGGGCCGCGCTCGCCGGTGGGGAGCTGACGCCGGGCGAGGTCTACTCCGCCCCGGCGCTGGGCGAGCGGTTCGGGGTCTCCGCCACCCCCGTGCGCGAGGCGATGCAGCAACTGGCCATCGAGGGCGCGGTCGAGGTCGTGCCCAACCGGGGCTTCCGTGTCGTACGACGGGGTGCCCGGGAGCTGGCCGAGCTGGCGGAGGTGCGGGCACTGCTCCAGGTGCCGGTGGTCATGCGGCTCGCGCGTACGGTGCCCGCCGACCGCTGGGCCGACCTGCGGCCCCTCGCCGACGAGACGGCTCGCGCGGCGTCCTCCGGGTGCCGTGCGACGTACGGGGAGGCGGACCGGGCCTTCCACCGCGGGGTGCTGGGGCTGTCCGGCAACGAGCAGTTGCTGCAGATCGCGGACGACCTCCATCGGCGGACGCAACTGCCGTTGGGGGGTGGCCAGGTGGGTGTCTCCGGGAGTGGCGGTCGCGTGGAACTGATGGCTGACGCCGCCGAGCACATCGCGTTGCTGGACGCGTTGGTGGCGGGGGACCTGGAGGCGGCGTGCTGTCTGGTCGAGAGGCACTTCGGGGTGGGCTGAGGGTGCGTCGGCGGGTGCGGGTGCGTGGGGGCTGGTCGCGCAGGTCCCCGCGCCCCTGAAAAGCAGGGGCTGCGCCCCGTGCTTTCAGGCCCGCCGACGGTCGCCTTTCAAGGCTGCTGGGCCCGGTCTCTCAGG
>NZ_JAVRFJ010000062.1:0-42584 GCF_031845845.1 Streptomyces gottesmaniae | reverse complement strand
CTGTTCGTGGGCGGGTGCGGGTTCGTCGTGGCTGGTCGCGCAGTTCCCCGCGCCCCTTCGGGGCCTGCGGACCCTGGTGGGGGTGGCGTGTGGTGCGTGGCCGTTATCAGGACGTGGGCCGTGTCCAGGGTGAGCGCCGCGTGGAGGCCCGTCAGGGCTTCCCGGGCGGTCATGGGGGTGAGCGGGTGGGGGCGTGAGGTCGTTCCGCCGGCCAGGCCCGTGTCGGTGACGGGTCCGAAGGCGATGCTCTGCCAGGGGCGGCCGGCGGCGCGTTCGGCGGTGGCGAAGGCGTCGAGGAAGGCGTTGGCGGCGGCGTAGTCACCGAGGGCGCCGGCCAGGCCCGGCAGTACGGCGGAGACGGACGAGAACGCGACGCATGCGGCGTCCTCCTGGCCGTGCCGCCGCAGCGCCTCGGCGAGCAGCCTCGTACCGCGCACCTTCGCGCCGAGTACGGCCTCGATCTCGTCGTCCGGCTTGCCCCGCAGGCTGCCGGGGCGAGCCGTGCCCGCCGCGTGGAAGACGGCGTCCAGGGGTGGCAGGCCGGCCACGAGTTCGTCGACGGCGTCCGCGTCGGTGACGTCGGCCGCCTGGTAGCGGACCAGGGCGCCCAGCGCGCGGAGTTCGTCGAGCAGGGCGCGGGGCGGGGTGGGGGTGCGGCCGGTGAGGACGAGTGTGGGTGCGCCGCGTTCCGCGAGGTCACGGGCGAGGGCGGAGCCGAGGCCGCCCGCGCCACCGGTGATCAGGTAGGTGCCGTTCGGGGGGAGAGGGGTGGGCGTGGGGAGCAGGGTGGGGATGGGGGTGCGAGAACCCGTGGTGAGCGCGGTCGTGCGGGCGAGGCGGCGGCCGGTTCGCCAGGCGACGGTGCCGGATGTGTCCGCCACGGACACCAACTCACGTTCCAAGGCGTCGAGTTGGGCGTCCAACTCGTCCCCGTTCGACAGGTCGATGCTCAGGGAGGTGAGGCCCGGATGTTCCTCGGCCAGAGCCAGGGCGAAGCCGTGGAGGAGTGCCTGTCCGGGGCGCGGGCGGTTGGACGGGTCGCCCGAGCCCGTGCCGGACTCTGTGCCTGACTCCGTTCCGGACTCCGTGCTGTACGCGTCCTCGGTGACGAGCAGCAGGCGGGTGGGCCGGGTCAGCGGTGTGTCGAGCGTGGCCAGCACCTCGCGCAGGGCGGAGACGGCCGTGGCGGTCTCCGACTCCGGGCTCGTGGTGCCACCGGCGGCACCGGCGAACCACAGCACCACCTCCGGGGCGATCGTCCGGTCCGGTGTTCCCGTCCTGCCTTCGTACGGGTCCGGCGTCCGCGTCGGGTCCAGCACCCTCACCCCGCGTCCCGTGAGCCGGGCGGTGAGGGAACGGCGCAGCGGGGTGTCGGCGCCGGTGAGGCGTACGGCACGAGGGCCGGGGGCGGCGGTCAGCGGGGCGTCGCGCCAGAGGAAGGGCCGTGGGGTGGGCGGCTCGGCGGGTGAGGGCTCTGGCCCTGTCGCTTCGGGTGCCGGCCCCGTTACCGGCGCTGGTGCAGCGTCGAGGTGTCGCGGCCAGTGGTGTTCGCGCTGGAAGGGGTACGTGGGGACGGGGACCCGCCGCCGTGTCGTGTCCCGGGCCGGAGACGTCGGGGACAGCGGGGTCCCACGGGCCCAGAGCCGACCGACGGTGTCGAGCAGGGCGCCCGCTCCCTGCGTCGCCCCTTCGCCGGCCGCCGGAGCGGGCAGGACGGTCGTCTCGGCGGCTGTGACGGCGGGGTGGGCGGCGACGACCGCGTGGATCGGGGCGGAGAGGGAGGCCCCGGGGCCCAGTTCGACGAACGTGTCGTAGCCCTCGTCGAGGAGCCGGGCGACGGCGGGCCCGAAGCGGACGGGGCGGATCGCGTGGTCGCGCCAGTAGCCGGAGTCGGGGGTCAGGTCGGGGCCCCAGTGGCCGGTGACCGTGCTCAGGAGGGGGACGGTGGCCGGGTGCACGGTCAGGGCCTTCGCCGCCGTCTGGAGGGAGTCGAGCACGGGGTTCAGCAAGGGGGAGTGGAAGGCGTGGGAGACATGGAGGCGCCGGGCGGCCACGCCACGGGCGGTGAGCGCCGCGACGGCACGGTCGACGGCCTCGGTCTCGCCCGACAGCACGACCTGCGTGGGTGAGTTGACGGCGGCCACGGTGAGCGTGCCGTCGGAGTCGGCGACCAGGGCGGCGACGGTCTCCTCGTCTCCCCGTACGGCCGCCATCGCGCCCGGCGTGGTCAGCTTGCCCATCAGGCGCCCGCGTTCGGCGGCGAAGCCGACCGCCTCGGCCAGGGGCAGGGCGCCGGCGACGCACGCGGCGGTGATCTCGCCGACGCTGTGACCGACGACCGCGTCCGGCGTCACACCCCACGCGGCCAACTGCCCGGCCAGCGCCACGCCGAACGCGACGAGCAGTGGCTGCGCCACCTCCGTCCGTGCCAGGGCCTCGGGCTCGACGCCCTCGTCCAGACACCAGGCGGCGAGGCTCCGCCCCAGCACCGGCCCCGTGAGGGAGGACGCCTCCTCCAGACGATCCCGGAACACCGGCGCCGAGCGCCACAACTCCCTTCCCAGGCCGACCTGTTGGGCCCCCTGCCCGGGCATGACGAACACGGTCTGCGACCGTCCCCGGACGTGTCCCGTCACGGTGCGTCGCCCCGTTTCGAGCCGCTCCGCGAGGTTTCCCTCCGCCACCACGGCCAGTCGGTGCGGTCCCTCGTCGCGGGCGGTGTTGACGGTGGCGCACACATCGCCCTCGTCCAGTTCGGGGTGAGCGCGCAGATGCGCGGCCAGTTCGGCGGCGGCCTCCCGCAGGGCACCCTCGGTCCGGGCGGACAGGGTCAGCAGGTGCGGGCCGTCGGCGTCCGGAGTCGCCGCGTCGGCCGGTGTCGGTGGGGGCGTGGGTGTCGCCGCGTCGGCCGGTGTCCGCGGGGCCATGGGTGTCGCCGCGTCGGCCGGTGTCCGCGGGGCCATGGGTGTCGCCGCGAACGAGTCGGTGGGCGCCGGGTCCGTCACCGTCCTCGTCCCGCCGGGCCGGCCCGCGTCCCGGGGCGCCTCCTCCAGGATCGCGTGGGCGTTGGTGCCGCCGAAGCCGAAGCTGTTGACGCCGGCGATCAGGGGGCGGCCGTCCGGGCTGGTCCACTCCTCCTGCTCGGTGACCAGGCGGAAGGCGGGCGCGGTGTCGGCGAGGAAGGCCGCGGGTGGGGTGACGTGGGGGGACGGCGGGAGCCTGCGGTGCGCGAGGGCGAGGGCGACCTTGACCAGCGCGGGCATCCCGGCCGCGTTGAGCAGGTGCCCCACGTTCGTCTTCACCGAGCCGAGCCGCCGCGGGACCCCGTCGGCGCGGGGCGGGAACGCCTGCCCGAGCGACCGCGCCTCGACCGGATCTCCGATCGGCGTACCCGTCCCGTGCGCCTCCACGTACGACACCTCAGCCGGATCGACACCGCACTCCTCGTAGGCCCGGCCGATCACCTCGCGCTGTCCGCGCGGGGTCGGCGCGAGGAGCCCGAGCGAACGGCCGTCGTTGTTCACGGCCGTGCCGCGTACGAGTGCGAGGACCGGGTCGTCGGCGGTGCGGGCGTCGTCGAGGCGGGCGAGGACCAGCGCCGCGCCGCCCTCCCCCGGGACGAATCCGTCCGCGTCGGCGCCGAACGCGCGGCACCGGCCCGTCGGCGACAACGCGCCCGTCGCCGCGAGGAGACGCCGGCCGGTCGGCGTCAGGCCCAGGTTGACGCCGCCGACCACGGCGAGGTCGCACTCGCCTGCCAGCAGGCTGCGCCGGGCCAGGTGCAGGGCGACGAGGGCCGAGGAGCAGGCCGTGTCGACGGCCAGGGCGGGGCCGTTGAGGTCGAGCACCTGGGAGACCCGGGCGGCGATCAGGTTGGGCAGGTTGCCGGTGAGGGCGGCGGGGTGGCGGGTGAGGTCCCCGTCGGCGGCCTCGGCGAGGATCTCCCGGTACCCGCTGTCACCGGTCGCCGCGAAGACCCCGACCCTGCGTCCGGCCCGCCGGGGCCCGGCGTACCCGGCCCGTTCCAACGCCTCGTGCGCCAGCTCGAGGAAGATCCGCGCCTGTGGATCGGTCGCCCGCGCCTCCACGTCGTCCATCCCGAAGAAGCGGGCGTCGAAGGCCCCGGGATCGGTCAGGCGGCCGACGGCGTCCCCGCCGGACGCGAGCAACTCCCAGAAGTCCTCCGGCGTTTCGCCGCCGGGAAACCGGCAGGCGACGGAGAGCACGGCGAGAGCGTGGTCGTCGGCACCCCCACCGCCCCCCGAACGGGCCGCAGGTCCGCCGGTCGTGCGGGGCGCCCCGCGACCGGGCACGACGTCCGCGCCCCCACCCTCGCCCTCCGCCGACAACCCCCACACATGTCCGGCCAGCGCCACCACGGTGTCGTGGTCCCGCAGAGCACCCGGCTCGACCGTCACCGCGAACACGTCCTCCAGCCCGGCGAGCACGGCCATCGCCTTGAGCGAGGAACCTCCGAGGTCGAAGAACCGCTCCCGCAGCCCCACCTCGGACACGGGCACGTCCAACACCCGCGCCCACACCGCCCGTACCGCCTCCTGGACCTCCCGCAGCGAACGGGGAGCACCCCCGTCCCCTTCCTGCGCCCTGCTGCCTTCCTCCGCCGTGCTGCCTTCCTCCGCCGTGCCGTCCACCACCAGAACGGGTGCGCCGCCCCGATGGCCCTCGCCCGCCGCGCCGATCCAGCGGCCTTCGACCGCCGCGTACTCCCCGGCCTCGAACCTCGCCCGCAGCACCCCCCGACGCACCTTCCCGCTGGTCGTCCGCGCGAACGCACCCGGCGGCAACGGCAGCACCCGTACGTCGTCGTGCCCGAGGACCTCCCGCAGCCGACCGGTGGCGGCGCGGAGCACCGGCGCGGCGGCCGCGCGCGCGGGCCGTGCCCACTGCACGAACGCGACGACCCGCTCACCCCCGCCGTCCGGATCGGTGGACCCCACGACGGCCACGGCCCCCGGCTGCAGTCCCGGCGTCGCGGCGACCGTCTCCTCCAGGTCGGACGCGTGGAACGTACGGCCGTTGACGAACACGACGTCCTTGTGGCGCCCGGTGACGCACAACCGGCCGTCCCGCAGGAATCCGAGGTCGCCCGTGCGCAGCCAGCCGCCGTCGCCGAACGCGGCCGCGCTCGCCTCGGGTGCCCGGTGGTAGCCGCGTCCCAGCTGCGGCCCCCGCACCTCCACGTGCCCGACCCGCGACTCGCCCGCCGGGGCCCCGGTGTCGTCGGTGATCCGGACCTCGCACCCCGCGACCGGCCGCCCGAGATCCATCAACTCCACGGCGTGTGAACCGGCTTGGGCGTCCACCACCCGACCGGCGCCGAGCGCGTCCCGGTCCAGCACCAGCGGCGTCGCGGTCTCACCCAGCGGCGGTACCGTCACCGCGAGGGTCGCCTCGGCCAGGCCGTACACCGGCAACGGGGCGCGCGGATCGAGCCCCGCCGGAACCGTGAGGGCCGTGAACTCCCGCCAGACACGCGGGGCGATGGGCTCGGCGCCGACGAGCAGCAGGCGTACGCAGCCGAGGTCGAGTCCGGCGAGCGCGTCGGCGGGGACGCGGCGTACGGCGAGGGCGAGGGCGAAGTTCGCGGCCGAGAGGAGGGTCGCGCGGTGGCGGTCCACGGCCTCGAACCACAGGGCGGGCCGCTTCGCGAAGGACAGCGGTTCGATCCGTATCTGCTTCACGCGCGCGGCCATGGGGACCAGATGCGTGCCGATGAGCCCCATGTCGTGGAAGTACGGCATCCAGGTCGCGAGCACGTCGTCCGAGGTGATCGCCATCGCGGTACGGATCTGGCGGAGGTTGGCGAGGACCCCGGCGTGGGTCAGCTCCACGCCCTTGGGGGCGCCCGTGCTGCCGGAGGAGAACTGGAGGAAGGCGATGTCGTGCGGGTCGGGGCGGTGAGGACGCTGGGGCGGGCGGCCGTGGCAGGGCTCGCTCAGCCGCAACACGCTTGCCCCGGTGGGCAGTTGACCGTCCGCCGACTCGTCGTCCGCCAGCACGGGCGGTCTGCCGAGGAGTTCCCACACGGGGCCTATCCGGCGGGGCTCCGGGGCGAGGGGGACGGGGACGGCCCCCGCCGCCAGCGCACCCCAGAACAGGGGCTGGAAGGTGTCGCCCCGGCCGGCGACCAGGGGCAGCGGGGTGCCCGGCGTCACGCCCGCCGCGAGCAGGCCGCCGGCCACGCGCAGTGCGTCGTCGTGGAGTTCGGAGAAGGTGACCGTGTGCTCGGTGCCGTCCCCCCGGACGTGCACGACGGTCTGGCCCGGGGTCTCCCGAGCCGCCCCGAGCAACACGTCCAGCAGCGTCGAGTCCGCCCCGCCGTTCACATCTTCATACGATCTCTCCACCGTGTGGACACTACAAGCCGTTTCGGCCGGTGGGAGGCAGAGCCGGCCGCGGCGGAAGCGGCCAGGGCCGGTCGGCGGTGAGGGTGGGCAGCCTTGGCCGGCGGGGTGGCGCCCTAGGGTCCCTCTGATGGATCTCCGCGGCGTCGCGACGCCCGGCACGCGCTCTCGCCGCATCGCGCGAAAGCCCACGTACGTCCAGTACGCGGGCTTCCGCGCGGCACGCCGAGAGCACGCTCCCCCAGTCTCGGCTTCGCTCGACCGGGAGGGGCCCCCACGACGCCGCTCCTTCTCCCGCGGAGATCCATCAGAAGCGCCCTAGCATCTGCGTCATGGCGATGTTCGTGCACCTGACCTCGGCGGCGAACGCGTCGCGCATCCGGCGGGCCGGGGTCCGCGCGGCCTCCCACGGGCAGGGCGGGGCGCGCGGGGTGTACTGCTTCCCGGTGCTGCCGTCGTACACCCTCACCCACCAATGGCTGCGCGAGCTGGGCCGGTTCGGCAGCAGGGGCGGGCTGGTGGCCGTCCATGTGCGGCTGGACGACGCCGAGGAGGTGCTGGTCGGGCGGTACACGGACCGCGCGCGGGGCCGGCAGGCCACCGTCACGGGGGCCGAGGCCGTGCGGCGGATCGCCGCGCTCGCGGACCCACGCGGGTGGGAGGTCTTCGTGCCCCGGGCGATCCGGGCGCGCGAGGTGCACCGGGTGCGGGCGGCGCCGCAGGTGGTGGGGTGGCGGTACCTCCCCGACGCCCACGGCACCCGGCCCTGCACCTGCTTCGGCTGCCGCGTGCGCGGCGGCTACGGATCCCGCCGCCTGCGCGAACGCCTGCCCCACCCCCTGGACGGCCCACCGCCGCCCGTACGGGTCCTCCTGGCCCGCGTCGCCGACGCGAGCGGGCCCGGCGGCCCGACCGCCTCCGCCGACCCCGGCGTCCCCGGCGACGCCGCCGTGCTGCGCCAGGCCCTGCACTGGTTCGGCATGCGTCGTCGAGGGCCGCTGGAGCGGCTGGCGCACCTCGCCGTCCACCCCGACCCCGGTGTACGGGAGGACCTGGTCTGGGCGGTCGCCCGCTGGTCCACCCCCGGGGTCGGCGCGCTGCTGGACCGCCTCGCCGACGACCCGCACCCGGAGGTGCGGGAGGCCGTTGAGGCGGTGAGGGAGGGGTAGTCGGCGACCCCCCGCCTGACCTACGTCCAGCTGTGGGCCACGTCCACCACGAGGCGGTCGGAGAGCTGCAGCACCCGGAACGGCAGCCGGGCGCGGATGCCGACGCCGATCTGGGTCTCGCCCTCGAAGCTGCCGGCGAAGCGGGTGTCACGGAAGGTGCGGTAGCCGGTGAGGTTCACACCGGGCAGCGGCCCGGCCACGTCGCCCGGGTAGGCGACCCCGCCCGTCTCGGGGTCGTAGCTGGGCGCGGCGACCCGTATCTCCAGGATGGCCCCGCCCTTCACCGGGATGGGTTCGCCGGAGCCGACCTGGTGGAGCCGGTCGACGTACTGGACGAAGTAGCCGATGTGGTCACCCCCGCCGGGCACGTCGAACACGATGCGGTCGAAGCAGTCGTGCCGGCCGGTCCTGATGTCCGACAGCGGCACGGCACCGCTGTCGGGGGTGCCCTTGACGCCGCTGCCCCAGCCCGTCGGACAGGCCGCGGCGGCACGCGCCGCACCCGCCGGCGCGGCACTCGCGGTGGCCGCCGCCGTCACTGTCGCGGTGCCGGCGAGCGCGAGCGCCAGAACCGCTGCTCCGATTCGTCGCATGTCGTCCCCCTTGTTCACGCAGCGCTGTGGTAGCGCTGGTATCGGGTGAGACGACCGGGTATGGCGGAAGGTTGTACTCCGATCGCATCGAAGTGTCCCGGTTTCGGAACAGCGGGTGGCGCCCGCTCCCACCCCTACTTCTGGGCCACGGGCGAGCCGCTGCGTTCCGGGTGGCGGCGGCGGGCCGCCGGGGCGGGGGAGGGGACCTTGTGGAGGAGGGGAGCGGCGGTGGGGCGGCCGGGGCCGGACGGGTGGCTCACGTACTGGCTGTGCAGGCTGTCGTCGATCCGCCAGAGGATGCCGGTGGTGCGACCGGTGGGGGCCGCCGGGTCGAGCTTGGCGGTGAAGGAGGCCAGCCGGTCGTAGAGGGTGCGGGCGCGCGCTCCGGTGGCGGTCAGCTCCGAGGTGGTGGCCTCGTGGAGGGCGTCGAGGAGGTGGACCAGGTTGTGCCCGGAGAGCTGGACGTCCTGCATGCCGCCGTCCGCCTTGGTGATGCGGCCCGGCGGCAGGTTGGGGTTCGTGGTGAAGTGGGCCGCCCTGGTCGCGGTCGGGCCGACGCGGTCGTAGGGGTCGCGGGTGCTCTGGGTCCAGGCGGGCTCCCAGACGCCGAACGCCGTGCGGGCCAGGAAGGTCCAGGTGTCCTCATGGCAGCGCAGGGTGAGGTAGGAGACGCCGGCCGCCCGCCGGAGGGTGTCGTTGTGCTGTTCGAGGGCCACCCGGTTCGCGGCGAGGGCGGCCCGCAGGATCACCCGGTCCTCCTCCCGCCAGCGCCGCTCCTGCTCACCACGCTGCGCCAGCAGATCGCGTTTGAGCTGCTGGTTCCTCGCGTACTGCTCGACGAACGTCTTGATCAACGTCTTCACTGGCTGGAACATCTCGAACATGGCGCCTGCTGGGGTCGGGCCGGACATCCTGGGGTTGCAGCGGCCCAACGACGTTCATCAGATCTTGGTAACGCGGGCCGGCGACCGGGCGTCGTCGCGAGGGCCCCGCCGGGGACGGACGAGCCGGCGCCCGTGCCGACGCCTGTGCCGGCGCCCGAACCGGCGCCCGAGCCGTCCCCGCTTTCTGAGGGTCAGTCAATTACGCCTCCGCACAGCCTGGTTGAGACGCCGACCCGACTCGAGGACGGCATCGCGGAGTGACTGTGGAGTTCCTGTGGCGGACTGCCCTACGTGTGAGTAGAACGTTAGGGTCTGCCGTATGAACGCACGGCTGGCCCTGCTCGGCACGGTGGATCCGGGTGTCGCGGAGAGCGAGGTCTTCCGGCTGGCGCTCCAGCACGCGGTCGGCGAACTCGGCGCTCTCGGGGCGATGATCCACCTCAGGGGCCCCATGTCGGCCCTGCGCCTGGTGTCGGTCACCGGCCTCCCGCCCGCCCTGACCCGCCCCTGGGAGATCATCGACCAGGAGGGCCCGCTGCCCCCGGCCCGCGCCCTGCACCAGGGCAGCGGGGTGTGGTCCCCGCTGGGCTCCATGGCCCTCGCCTGGCCCGGTACGGGGCTCGCCGCGTTACCCGTCTCCGGCCGCGACCGCACGGTGGGCGCGCTCACCGTCCTCACCGGCGACCGGGGCGAACCCACCGGCCTGCAATGGGACTTCCTGCGTGCTGTCGTCGACTGGACCGAGCACCGCATGGCTCAGGCGCCCTTGCCGTCCGGCCCCGCACCGGCCGAACCGGACGCCGAGCGGCTGCGGCAGGCGCTGAAGGAGGTCAACGTCGGCTCCTGGGACTGGGACATCCAGAGCGGTGACCTGATCTGGGACGAGGCCGCCCTGGAGCTCTACGGCACCCGGCCCGCCGAGTTCACCGGCAAGATCGAGAACTGGATGCGGATCGTCCACCCCGACGACCTCCCGCCCACCCTGGCCGCCGCCGAGCGGGCGATCCGCGACCACACCGTGTACGAGGCGGAGTACCGCGTACGGCGCTTCGACGGCACCTGGGGCTGGACCCGGGCCCGCGGCCGGGCCACCTACGACGAGGACGGCGCACCCGCCCGGATGATCGGCGTCGGCTGGGAGAGCGACGAGGCACGCTGCGCCCGCGACGCGGTCGGCCGGGCCCTGCGGCACATGAGCGACGGTTTCCTCGCCGTCGACGACGACTGGCGGATCACCTTCGCCAACCTGGTCGCGGAACGCACCCTCGGCCTCTCCGAGGAGGAACTGTTCGGGCGGCACCTGTGGGACCTGCCGTCCGTGCGCGACACGTCCTGCCTGGAGACCCGCTGCCGGGCGGCCGCGGCCGAGGAGAAGCCCGCCGGGTTCGACGTCCATGTGCCGGACCACGACCGCGTCTACCACCTGCGGCTGGTTCCCGGCCCCGACGGCCGCACCATCTACTTCACCGACGTCACCGAGCGGCGCCGGCACGACGAGGAGCGCCGCGAGGCGGAGCGCGCGGCCTCCGAACGGGCCCACCGCATCGCCGCGTTGACCGCCGCGCTCGCCAAGGCGACCACCTCGCAGGACGTCGTCGACGCGGTCGCCCTGCGGGTGCTGCCGCCGTTCGCCGCCAGCGGCCTGCTCGTCCAGACCGTCGAGAACGGCCGGCTCCACAACGTCGGCGCCGTCGGCTACGCCCCCGACTTCATCGAGCTCGTCAACCACCGTCCCCGGACGCCGTACGGCCCGGCCTGGGACGCCATCACCACCGGCGCCCCGATCTTCCTCTCCTCACCGCAGGAGTACGCCGCCTACGTGCCCCGACACGCCCACCTGCCCGCCCGCGCGGGCAAGCAGGCCTGGGCGTTCCTGCCGCTGACCGCGTCCGACCACACCTTCGGCGTGTGTGTCGTCTCCTTCGACCGGCCGCGCCGCCTCACCGACGAGGAACGCACCCTGCTGACCGCGATCAGCGCCCTCCTCGCGCAGTCCCTGGAACGCGCCCGCCTCTACGACCTCGAACACACCCGGTCCCGCGAACTCCAGCGCGCCCTGCTCCCGAAGGACCTGCCGGCCCTCGCCGCCTGCGAGTCGGCCGCCCGCTATCTGCCGGCCGGGCAGGGCATGGACGTCGGTGGCGACTGGTACGACGTCATCCCGCTCTCCAGCGGCCAGGTCGCCCTCGTCGTCGGCGACGTCATGGGCCACGGTCTGTCCGAGGCCGCCACCATGGGCCGCCTGCGGACCGCCGTGCACACCCTCGCCGACCTCGAACTGCCCCCCGACGAGATCATGGGCCACCTCAACGACATCGTCGGCTCCATGGGCGAGGACTCGTACGTCACCTGCCTGTACGCCCTCTACGACTCCACCACCCGGGTCTGCTCCCTCGCCCGGGCCGGGCATCCGCCACCGGCCGTGGTCCTCCCCGACGGCACCGTGCGCTTTCCCGAGTGGACCGCCGACCCACCGCTCGGCGCGGCCGAGCCGCCGTTCGAGACGGTCGAGCTGAGCGTGCCCGAGGGCAGCCTGCTGGTGCTCTACACCGACGGGCTGGTCGAGTCGGCGAAACGCGGCATCGACGAGGGCATGGCCGACCTGGCACGGCTGCTGCGCACCGCCCACGAGGACGGCACCGCCGCCGACCTGGAACGCCTCTGCGACACCCTCACCCACGGCCTGCTGCCCGCCGAGCACGCGGCGGCCGACGACGCGGCCTTCCTCGTCGCCCGGCTGCACGCGCTCACCGACGACCGGATGGCCTCCTGGTCCCTCCTCGACGACCCGAGAGCCGCCGGGCAGGCCCGCCGCCACGTCCGCGAACAGCTCGCCGCCTGGGGCCTGGAGACCCTGGCACCCACCACGGAACTGCTCGCCAGCGAACTCGTCGGCAACGTCGTACGCCACGCCAAGGGCCCCGTCCGCCTGCGTCTCCTGTACGGCTCCGCGCTGGTCTGCGAGGTCTTCGACGGCAGCCTCACCATGCCCCGCATCCGCAGGGCCGGCGACACCGACGAGGGCGGCCGTGGCCTGCAGTTGGTCACCGCGCTCTCCCAGCGCTGGGGCACCCGCTACACGGCCACCGGCAAGTGCATCTGGACCGAACAGTCCCTCACCGGCCCCGACCCCCGGCCCACATCCCCGTCCGGCCCGCCGGAGCACCCGCTCCTGGTCCCGGCCGACTTCGACGGCGACCTGGACGCGCTGCCGTTCGACGACCTGGACATGGACGACCTGGACGTCGACACCGGCCGGGGGAAGGGCCGTTGACCCTCGGGGAGGGCTTGCTCGATCAGCAGTTGCGGACGGAGCGGACGGGCCCCCGGTTCACGGCGTGGACCCCGTTGTCGGCGGGGTACGAGGCCAGTTCGTTGCCGGCGGAACCGTAGACGCGGGCGACCGCGCCGCCCGTCCGGCTGTTCTGGGCCTCGCCCCACTCGCCCCAGTGGGACAGGGAGTACCGGGCGCGGTCGGAGAAGGAGAAGACGCGATACCCCCCCGGCGGAGTGTCGAGCGGTGGGTGTGGGGATGAGCGGCCGCCGGTCGTCGGCCGGATGCGGACGCGCCGGGTCGTGGGGCCCGTCGCCGCGCTTCGTGATCACCGTCACCGTTCGGCTCGGGCCATGGCTTTCGAGCGTGGTCGCATCCCGCAGGTCGTGCCGCCTTCGAGGAGGTCGACACCCAGGGCGGTGACGGTGTGCAGCACGGCACCGCCGATCCGCCGGCTGGTCAGGAGCCCCGACTCCCGGAGCACGGCCACATGGTGGCTGACGGTCGCCGGGCTGAGCCCCACCCGGGCCGCCACCTCGCTCGTGGTGCGGCCGTCGGCCACCTCCTCCAGCACGGCGGCCCGCGCCCGGCCGAGCAGCGCGGCGAGGGCCTGGTGCGAGCCGGGCGCGTCGGGCGGCGGGGCCAGCCAGCGGGGGTCGTGGGTCACCGGGTGGACGAGCACCGGGGGAAGGGAGCCGTCCTTCAGCACGATCGGGCCGGGCCAGCAGAAGAAGGAGGGGATGATGCGCAGCCCGCGCCCGTCGAGGTGCAGGTCGCCCTGGAGGTGGGAGCCGGCGATGTGCAGCACCGGCGCCGTCCAGCGCAGGCTGGGGTGCAGCCCCGCCGCCAGACCGGAGAAACCGGACCGCAGCAGGGCCCTGGCCGCGACCGACCTGGCGTCGTCGAATCGGGCCCGGACATGGCTCCAGTAGGGGGCGACGAACCGCTCGTGGTGCCGGCGGACCAGGCCGGCGAGCCCGCGCAGGGCCTGGGGGTCGCCGTCGGCGAGCGGCCTGGCCCAGCCCGGCAGGGGACGGGCGAGGGACAGCTCCGTCAGGTCGGTCCGCAGCCGGGCGCGGGGGGTGGCGAGCATCGCGTCGAGGCCCGCCTCGAAGCCTCCGGCCGCCCCGGCCGGGGTGAGGAAGTCCGCCGAGTAGCCGCGCGGCGGGGCCAGATGGCGCAGCCTCGGCAGCTCCGGGTCGAAGAGGCCGCGCGACGCCCGGCGCCAGCGGCCGAAGACCAGGGCGCCGTCCCGGTTCTGCAGCAGGTGCAGGCTCAGCAGCCCCTCCCACAGCGGGTCGGGTTCCTCCGCCAGGACCACCCTGGCCAGGTCCTCGTACGTGAAGTGGATCCGCAGCCCCACCGGCCCGCTCCCCCCAGATGCGTGCGGCTCGACGTGCCGCTGACGTGTCGCGGACGCGACGCGGACGTGCGGAACCCCGGGGCGCTCGCCGTGGAGTGGAGGGGCGGGCGCCCCGGGGTTCGGTCGGTCGATCAGCCCAGGGAGCCGAGGGCCCCTGGGGTCGGACGGTGCGCCGAGCCGGTCAGCTCGCGTCGCCGATGCGCTCGACGCGCTCGTTGACGCCGTTGCGGAGTTCACCCAGGGTCGTGCCGGGCGGGGCCGTCTTCGGGGTCGAGGACGGCGGCTGGGTCTCGTCCGCGCAGGTGGTGCCGGAGGCCGGGACAGTCAGGTCGACGAGGTAGTTCACGACCGCGTCCGTCGCGCAGCGGCTGCGGCCGAACGCGGTGTGGCCCTCGGCGTCGAACGTCAGCAGCGAGGCGTTGTCCAGCTGCCGGGAGAGCGCGACCGCGTCCTGGTACGGGGTGTCCGGGTCACCGGTGGTGCCGAGGACCAGGATCGGCGCCGAGCCCTTGGCCCGGAAGGAGCCGTCGTAGCGGCTGACCTTCTCGGCCGGCCACTGGACGCACGCGGTGGCGTGCTGGTGGTCGTAGGTCGGCGGACCGAACGCCATGGCCGGGCCCAGCAGCGGCGCGTCCTTGGCGTTGGCCGTGACGTTCCGCTCCAGCTTGCGCAGGCTCTTCGGGTACTCCTTGTCGACGCACTCCACGACCACGTTCGGACCGAGGAAGTCGAAGCTCGCCGGGGACGGCGGCCGCAGCAGGAACGAGGTGTTGTCCCGCAGCTGCGCCTTCTTCAGCGCCGCGCCGAGGGACGGCCAGATGACCTTGCCCTCGTTGATGTTGAACATCAGCCGGTAGACCAGGGTGTAGCCGTTGGCCTTGCCGCCGCTCGCCGTGGTGACGGGGTTGGCGTCGAGGTCCTTCTTCAGCTGCTCGAACGCCCCGCGCGGATCGCCGTCGCCGAAGCCGCAGATCGCCTGGTCGGCGGCGCACCAGTCGAGGAAGCGGCCCATCGAACCGTCCAGCGCCTGGTACTGGGCCCGGTCGTAGGCGTAGGGGCGGTAGGCGTACTTGTACGGGTCGTACGCCCCGTCGAGCGACAGCGCCCGCACCCGCTTGGGGAACATCGCCGCGTAGACGGTGCCGATGTACGAGCCGAACGATCGCCCGTAGTAGGTCAGTTGCTCCTCGCCGAGGGCCTGGCGCAGCAGGTCGATGTCCCGGGCCACGTACTCCGTGCCGACGTACGGCAGCAGCTCGCCCGAGTTGTCGAGGCAGGCCTGGTTGAACTCGGCGGCCTCGCGCAGCGCCGGGCCGAAGGCGTCCGGGCCGGGGACGCCCTTGGCGTCGGTGACGGCCTTGGTGTAGCGGGCGTCGTCGAAGCAGGTGAGCGCCGAACTGCGGCCGACACCACGGACGTCGTAGCCGAAGACGTCGAAGGAGTCGCGCAGGGCCGCCGGGAGGCCGGCGTGGTTGTTGCGGACGAAGTCCACTCCGGAGTTGCCCGGTCCGCCGGGCTGCATGAAGAGCGTGCCCTTGCGCTTCGCGGGGTCGGCGGCCTTCTTGCGGACCACCGCGAGCGTGATCTTCTTGCCCTGCGGCTCCCGGTAGTCCAGCGGGACCTCCGCGTTGGCGCACTCGTACCCGCCCTGGCAGTCGGCCCAGGTGAGCGTGGGCACGGGCGGCGGCGGGGTCTTCGCCGACTGCGGCTTCTGCGTCGTGCTCTGCGCGGCCATCGCCTGGGTCGCCGACCCCGTCGCGGCGAGGACGAGCGCGGTCACGGCGGCACCGACGAGTCTGAGCCGGGAGTTACGTCTCGGGGCGTGCTGATACCTGGTCATGGATGTGTTCCCCCCTGGGAATCCGTGCTTCCTGCATCCCACTGGTCAAGGTGGGGCCGGAGCATGTCTAACTGAGGAGAGGGGAAAAACGCCAGAGAGGTGCCCTCGTGGCCGACTTTCCACGCAATCTCTCCACTACCTGGCGGTAGTTACCGCTCGCGGCGATCGCTTCGTAATCTTGGGGCGTCCCTGGCCGGTGATCCAGTGCTGGGCCCGGCCGGACCCCCCACGAGCATTAAGGATCCGCGCACGTGTCAGTCAAGAACAGTCGTCTGAGGGTCGCCTTCCTCGCCGTGGCGGTCGCGGCCGCCGGTCTCGCCCTCGCGGGGCCCGCCGCGGCGGCCACGCCGCAGCCCGCCACCACCACCGTCTCCACGGCCTCCCAGTCCTCCATACCCGTCGACTTCGTCGACCTCGCCACCAGCCCCCTCACGGCGGACGGCAAGAGCCACGAGGTCACCGTCACCTACCGCAACGACACGACGGCCGACCGGACCGTCGCCCCGCAGCTCCTGGTGGAGTCGCCGGACGCCGGCCCCTTCCTCGACCCGGCGGACGTCGAGGTCGAGCGCCGCACCGCCGGCGGCTGCTGGAAGGCCGTCGACCTCGGCAGCCAGACCGGCACCCTCTTCACCGACCTGACCGCCGCCCGGCGCACGCTGGCGCCCGGCGCCACCGTGACCGAGGTCTACCGCGTCACCGTCACCGACCCGGCGGCCCAGGGCACGGTCCACCCGAGGATCGCCCTCTACTGACCCACCGCCGCGTCGTCCACGACAAGGGCCGGGCCCAGCTCCTCGGAGCGGGTCCGGCCCTTGTCGCGTGGAACCCGACACCTACGGCGCCCCGGGCGAGGGGTCCGGCCAGGTCGACTACGCCGGTGGCGAGTGACGGGCGTCACACGCGTCCATGTCACATCCACCCGGGTCCGGTCCGTCCTTGTGTTGTCACCGCATACGACGGCACAAGGAGCCCGCCATGGAAGCCCGTCTGAACCTGTTCGCCAGCCCTGTCACCGGCAAGCTCGTCAAGCACCTCGTCGGGGCCGACAAGGTGATCTCGGGGACGGAACTGCCCCGCTCCACACAGGAGTTGGTGAAGATCCGCGCCAGCCAGATCAACGGCTGCGGATACTGCCTCGACATGCACACCAAGGAGGCCGCGCACGCCGGGGAGACCGACCAGCGGCTGCACATGGTGGCCGGCTGGCGGGAGGCCAAGGTCTTCACCGACGCCGAGCGCGCCGCGCTGGAGCTGGCCGAGCAGGGCACCCGGATCGCCGACGCGGCGGGCGGTGTTCCCGACGAGGTCTGGGAGAACGCGGCCAAGCACTACGACGAGGACCAGCTCCTCGCCCTGGTGGCGTTGATCGCCCTCATCAACACCTTCAACCGGCTGAACGTGATGGTGCGGCAGCCGGCCGGTGACTACCAGGTGGGCATGCTCGGATAACCAGAGCCACGACGAGGAACCCCCGGGCCACGGACGGGCCCGGGGGTTCCGCATGGTCGAGGTCGAGGCCGAGGTCGAGAGACCGACCGGCCGGCGGTCAGTCCCGGCGGCACCTGCCCACGTCGATCCGCACGATCTGCGGGTCGTGGTCGCTCGCCTGGTCGGCGAACTCGGCGTTGATGTGCACCACGTCGTAGTCGAAGTGCGTGACGGCCGGGCTGGTCAGGATGTGGTCCAGGGTCTGCGAGTTGCCCTCGTAGACGTAGGTGTAGCGCTCGGCGGCCGGCAGGGTGCCGATCAGCGGGTTCAGGACCTTGCCGGCGGTGAGCGCGGTCATGGTCCGGGAGAACTCGAAGTCGTTGAGGTCGCCGAGGACGACGGCCTTGGCGTTCCGGTCGGCCTTGAGCAGGTCCTTGACGAAGGTGTTGACCTCGGCGGCCTGCTGGTGCCGCTTGGTCTCGGAGCCGCGGGTCGGCTCCTGGTAGCGGCCGTGCAGGGGCTGGTCACCGCCCTTGGAGCCGAAGTGGTTGGCGATGACGAAGACCTGCTCGCCGTGGAAGACGAACTCGCCGACCAGCGGCTTGCGGCTGCTGTCCCACGCGTCGCTGGTGGGGTTGATCCGGCCCGGCGAGTAGGTGAGCCGGGCGCCCTTGCGGGTCTTCACCACGCTCGTGGCCGTCGTGGGCGTGGCGGCTTCGGCACCGGCCCGGTCGGTGAAGGAGACCCGCTTGGGGTTGAACAGGAACACCTGACGGATGTTGCCGCCGGGCTCGCCGCCGTCCTGGTTGTCGGCCGGGGTGGCGTAGCGCCACCGGTAACGGGGGCCGCCGGCCGCGCGGATGGCGTCGGTGAACCGGGTCAGCGTGGCCTCGGAGGTCACCGTCCCGTCGTTCGTCGGCCCGTTGTCGTCCTGGATCTCCTCCAGGGCGACGATGTCGGGCGAGGCGAGGCCGACCGCGACGCCCTCGGCGAGCCGGTCGAACTTCTCCTGGCCGTCGAGCGCGTCCAGGTTCTCCACGTTGTACGTGGCGACCGCCAGCTCGTCACCCTTCTGCCGCCGGGTCCTCTCGGCCTTCAGCCCGTTGTCGACGAGCGTGCCGAGCTGCGTGGCCTGGAGGTTGTAGCCGCCGAAGGAGGAGTAGTCGAGCGGCCCGCTGGTGGTGCCGGACAGCTCGTCACCGACGTCGGCCTGCGGGAAGGCGGCGGCGGTGTCGAGCGACATCACCTTCATCCGGCCGGTGCCCGGCTGGTCGTAGCCGGAGTAGAGCGAGCCGCCGCGCGCGGTCGGGCTCTCCTCCGGCTTCACCGTCACCCACACCTCGTCGTACTCCGTGGTCGCGCCGACCACCCGGGTGTCGGAGGCCCGCACCCGCGAGCCCTCCAGCGCCTCGTAGAAGTCGAGGGCGTAGACGGCCGGTTCGAGCGGCAGCGCGTCGATGCTGCCCCCGCCGGCCGTGGGCACGTACGCGTCCGGCACGGTCGACGCGTCCAGCGTCACGGGCTCGGGCAGCGGGTTGCCGCCGGACAGGACGGTCGCCGTCGGCCCGGTGATCTCCGTGACCGACTGGCTGGTGCTGCTCGGGTAGTACTCGGTGACCTTGCCGCTGACGAGGACCGAGTCCCCGACCGCCACGGTCGGGTCCGCCGACCCGGTGTACACGAAGACCCCTTCACCGGTACGGGGGTCGCCGTCGGCCTGCGGGTCCTGGATCCAGTACCCCTTCGAGCCCGACTTCCGTACGCCGGTGACGACGCCGGGGACACGGGTGACCGTCTGCCCGGTGAGCGGCGAGAGCCGGGTGGTGCCCTGGATGTCGTGCACGCGGAGGGGTCCGGGCTCGGTGGACCCGCCGCCCCCGTCGCCCTCTCCGTCGCCGCCGCCCGAACCGGCCGTCTCACCGGCCGAGTTGACCGGGCTCGGGGCGCCGGACGCCAGGTCCGCCGCGTTGTCGTCGGTGTCCGCGAGGGAGGCGGCGCGGGCGACGGAGGCGGTGTTGGAGGCGCCGGCGGCCGGGCCGCTGCCCTCCCGGACGACGGCGCTGCCGTACCCGACGAGGTCGACGACGTGTCCGTTCGCCGCGCAGTCGGCGGCGGTCTTGCAGGTCAGCGGGGTGGTCCCGGCGACCAGGGCGATGGTGCCGCTGGCGGCGCTCATCGCGATCGACCCGGTGGCGTCGGCGGTCGGCAGGGCCGTCGTCCCGCCGGTGCCGGCCGCCTCGGCTATCAGATACCGGCCGCCGGGCGCGATCGAGCCGCTCAGCGCGGTCACCTGCCACTGCGAGGACGCCGACGGCGACCCCGGCAGGTACTGCACGCTGTAGCCCGCCAGGTCGTAGGCCCCGGTCCCGGCGTTCCCCAGCTCGACGAAGTCCCTGACCAGGGTCGCCCCCGAGTTCCCTCCGCCGCCGTACACCTCCCCGATCACCGCACTCGCCGAGGGCGCGGCGAACGCGGCGGGCAGCACGCCGAACGCGAGAGCGCCGGCCGCGCCCACGGATATCAGCGGATGGGCGACGCGGCGCGCACGGGCGCCGCTTCCTGCGGGTCTGTCGGACATGGGCACGGCTGAGGGTCTCCTCGGACATCGGGCTTCGGGCATCGGTATCGGACGTTCGGACGTCGGACATCGGGTACGCCGAAGCGATGGTGTGGGGGGAGTCGGCTCAAGTTACGCGCGTAGAGAGGGAGTCGCCAAGAGCCCGTGGGTTAAATCCCGGGAACGAACGCCCTACTCCCCGTCGCGCTGGGCGAACTGGAGGGACAGCGCCCGCAGGACATCGGCCGTCGTCGTGTCGGTGCGCCCCTGGTCGTGCACCTCGGCGAGATGGACGAAGGCGTAGGAGAAGCAGTTGGCCAGCGTCACGATCGCCGGCGCCAGGGCGTCCGTGATGATGTGCGCGACCTCCTGGGCGGAGGCGTCGGCCGGCAGCTCGATCTTGGGCAGGGTCTCGACGAGCAGCGCGGAGACGGCCCCCGTCAACGCCACCTCGACACCGGGGTTCTCGCGGGCCTGCCGCCGCACCTCGACCGCCTCGGTGAGAATCCCGACGACTCGCTGCATGATCTCGGATCGCTCCATGGGGGGAGCTTAGGGCCCTTCCGACGCACCTCAGCGACGTCGCGAAGCCCCTGGTGCGCCCCGCGCCACCGACCGGACCGCCTCGACCGAGTCCTGTGCCGTCGACCGGGCCACCTCGACGGCGCCCTCCGCCCCACCCGCGCCGGGACGCGGGTCCCCGTCCGGAGGCGCCGGATAGAACTGCGCGTACCACCGCCGCAGCGCCCTGATCCCCTTCTCGTGCGGAAGCAGCACCGGCCGCGCCTGGTGGATCTTGTGGTCCCAGATCCGTACCTCCTCCCGCACCTCGCCCAGTGCCTCGGCACGGAAGACGAGCTTCAACAGGGGTGTGAGGAAGGGGAGTCGGCGTGGCTTGCGGAGGTAGTACAGCATCCGCAGCTCGCTCGTACGGTCGTCGACGGGCGTGCTGAGCGCGACGGCGGTCACCGACAGCACCGGCCCGTGGGCCCGGACGACCATCACACCCGGTCCGTACATGAACGCGTCGAACGTGTTGTGGATGTCCCGGCCGAAGACCCGCCTGCTGATCGTCCCCCGCGCCTCGGCGAACGGCCCGTCCTCCCGCCACTCCTGGACCGGCGGCTCGCTCTGCCCGTGGATGAAGTGGAAGTGGGACTCGTCGACGATGTTCTCGCGCATCTCCTGGATGTGGATCCGCGCGCGGCACGTGTCGTCGACGGGCGAGGCGAACCGTCGGGACCTCGTCTCCTCGATCTCCGGCACCTCCCACGGGGGTTCGCCCGTCTCGCCCGGCCCGCCCGGCCCGCTCGGCTCCGGTCCGACGTACACGAGGACGAGCCCGCTGTGCTCACGCACCGGGAACCCGCCGATCGACACCTTGGGCGTCCGGACGGCGAACGGTGCCTCCAAGCACCGCCCGTCCGCCCCGAACCGCCACCCGTGGAAGGGACACTCCACCGTCCCGTCCACGACCTTCCCGCCGACGCCCAGATGCGCGCCGTAGTGCGGACAGTGCGCGTCCCGCACGGCGGCCCGCCCGTCGGCCCCGCGGAACGCGATCAGCGCCCGCCCGAAGTAGTGCAGGCTGACGACCCTCCCCGCCCGCAACTCCGCACTGCGCAGCACCGCGTACCACCCGTACGGCACGCTCGGCATCGGATACGCGTCGGCGCGCGGATCACGGTCACGATCCCTGCTGTCATGGCTCCGACGCATTGGCATGCCGCAGATGCTAACGGCCGCCCTGATCTGAGCACGCCAACACCCCCATCCGCATAAGCACCTCAACTAGCCTTCTGAACAAGGAGGTTGCTGGTCCCAGCGTCCCACTACGACGGCATCCCGTACGCCGCCACCATCACGTTCATGGCCACCTTGTTCATGGTGCTGCCCTTGGCGTCGGTGGAGTTGACGCTGTAGACGAGGGTGCGGGAGCCGTCGCGGGTGGAGGCGATGGCGCTGTTGTAGCCCCAGCGCCCCCCGGTCTTGCCCCAGACCTCCCGCCCACCCAGCACCTTGCGCGCCAGCCCCACGGCGTACTCGGCCGGCTTGCCCGTCGTGTGGTCCGTCACGTCCGGCACGGTGAACATCTCCTCCAGCAACGGCCCGCGCGGTACGACCCGCCCCCGGAACAGCGCCTTGGTGAACCGCTCCAGATCCGCCGTGGTCGAGACGATGTCCCCGGCGGCCCACCCGTCTGTCACGCCCCACACGGTCACGTCCCGCAGCCCGGTCGTCCCGTCGTCGAGCGTCATCCGCTGGTACCCGTGGTTGTGCGGGCCCACGATGCGCGGATCGGCCCCCGGGAAGTACGTGTCCCGCAGCCCGAGCGGCCTCAGCACATGCCGCGCGACCTGGTCCTCGTACGAGTCCCCCGTCACCCGCTCGACGATCAGCGCGGCGACCGTGTACCCGATGTTGAGGTAGTGCTGCCGCTCTCCCGGCGCGAACTCCCGCTCCTTCGCCGTCGCCGACCGCACCATCTCCTCCGGGTCGTGGACGCGGAAACGGTTCGCGTACGCCCCCTCGACGGTCGTCCACGGGAAGTCGGGCGCCGGGATGCCGTGCGTGTGGTTGAGCAACTGCCGGACGGTGACACCGCCGTACGACGCCGGAACCAGCTCCGGCAGGTACGAGCGGGCGCTCCGGTCGAGGTCGACCTTCCCCTCGGCGGCCAGGCGCAGCACCAAGGCCGCCGTGAACACCTTGGTCACCGACCCGGCCCGGAAACGGCCCTGGGGATCGGCCGCCCGGTCGGTGGCGAGGTCGTGCACGCCCGAGCTGCCGCGCCACACGCCCTCGCTCCCCCCGACCCGCATGAGGGCGGCGGTGGCGTCGGCGGAGGGCAGTCCGGCGATGGCGGCCTCCATGGCGGTGGCGAGGTCGGCGTCGGCCTGCGGCGGTGACGGTGACCGCGACCACGCGGGGGCGGTGTCGGCGGTCGCGGTCGCGGCGGTGGCGGGCAGGGCCGTCGGCCCCGCCGCCACTCCCAGGAGGAGGGCCGCGGCGATCAGCGCACGGGCGGTGCTCTTCGAGCTGGGCATGGTCAACTCCGTTGATGTGAGCCGGTGTTGTGGTCGTCTCCATCCTGCTGACCGGCGGCTTGGCGCGGATCCCCCGAGCGAGCGGTCCTAGCGGCGTCGTTTCCTCGCCGACGCGGGGGAGGACCAGGCCCGGGAGACTCCCCCGGACGGGCGACTACCGGCCCCGCGCGGGGGAACCACGTCCTGGGACTCCGGTCCCGTGGCCGCGTCGAGCGACGTGCCGCCCGCCCCGAGCGACGCGTCGCCCACCGCGATCAGCCCCGTCTCGTACGCGCAGATCACCGCCTGGATACGGTCCCGCAGGCCGAGCTTGGCGAGCACGTTGCCGACATGGGTCTTGACCGTGTGATCGCTGACGACCAGCTCGGCGGCGATCTCGGCGTTCGACAGCCCCCGCGCCAGCAGCAGCAGGGTCTCCCGCTCCCGCCCGGTCAACACGTCGAGCCGGGGGTCGGGCCGCCGGGCCCGGACGACGGAGGGGGCGGGGCGCGTGTACTGCTCGACCAGCCGCCGGGCCACGGACGGCGCGAGCAGCGAGTCGCCCCGCGCGACCACCCGCACGGCGTGCACGAGATCGTCGCGCCGGACGTCCTTGAGCAGGAACCCGCTCGCCCCCGCGTGCAGCGCCTCGTACACGTACTCGTCGGAGTCGAAGGTCGTCAGCATGACCACCCGGCAGCCGCGGCGCCCATGGTCCGCTCGTTCCGCGCCGTCCGCTGTCTCCACTCCGTCCGCTGTCTCCATGCCGTCCGCACTGATCGCCCGGCACGCCTCGATCCCGTCCATCCGTGGCATCCGGATGTCGAGCAGCGCCACGTCGGCCCCGCACCGCCGTACCGCCTCGACGGCCTCGACCCCGTCACCCACCTCCGCGACGACCTCGATGTCCGGCTGCACGTCGAGGATCAGCGCGAACCCGCTCCGCACGAGCTCCTGGTCATCGGCCACGACCACCCGGATCATCTGACCGGTCAACGCCCCACCTCCGCCGTCGCCACCACGTCCGGCACGTCCGGCACGGTGGGCACGGGTATCCGCACGCGCACCTCGAACCCGCGCCCACCGGGCCCGGCCCCGACCTCCGCCGTACCCCCGTGCGCGGCGGCCCGCTCCCGCACCCCGACGAGCCCGTGTCCACCTCCGCCGTACCCCGCCCGAGGCCCGCGCCCGTCGTCGAGCACACGTATCTCCAGGTCGGAGTCTTTGTAATGAAGTCGGACGGTGACGGTACGGGCGCCCGCATGCCTGACCGTGTTCGTCAGCGCCTCCTGGACGACCCGGAAGACGGTCGCCCCGACGGCTCCCGGCAGCTCCCGCTCCGCCCCCACCACCTCGTACCCGACCGCAAGTCCACTGCCCCGCACCCGGTCGAACAGCGCGGGCAGCTCCCCGACCCCGGGCTGCGGCGCACGGGGAGCGAGCCCGGCCGCGTACGCCTCCCGCTCCTCCGGGCCGCTCCGTTCATGGCCCCCTCCTCCCTCGCTGTCGCGCAGGAGGCCCAGCATCCGCCGCAGCTGGACCATGGCGTCCCGCCCGGTCTCGGAGATCGCGTCGAAGGCGGCCTCGGCCCGCTCCGGCGCCGTACGCACCGCCACGGGCCCGGCCTCCGCCTGCACGATCATCAGGCTGACGGCGTGGGAGAGGATGTCGTGCATCTCCCGTGCGATCCGGGCCCGTTCGCGCGCGGCGACCTGCTCGGCCTCGATCCGATGGGCGCGCTGACGGGCGTCGGTGAGCCGCCCGAAGACGTAGGCGGCCGCGAACACAAAGGCGGAGAAGGTCAGTTCACGCGCGGACCGGGTGTTGAGCCCCACCCCCACGGGCACGGCGATGAGCACCAGCACGCCGCTGACCAGCCGCTTCCAGGGCGGCGAGAGGACGGCGACCGTATAGACGATCACAAGCCCGTTGTACGGCAACGGCTGCCCGGGCCCGTCGAGTGCCAGCTTGTAGACCATGCTGGTCAGCAGAATCGCCAGCAGCACGGCGAGCGGAGCCCGCCGCCGCCACACCAGCGGCACCACCGTGAGCGTGGTCAGCCCGTACGCCGCCCACGTCGCCGGCGCCAGCCCGGCCGCCCGGGGCACCACGAACGGCATCGTCATGGCCCCCTGCACCAACAGGGCGACCCCGACGTCGACCACCCACGGATACCCCTCCGCGAGCCCCCGCCCCCGCACCCACCAACCCCGCGCACCACGCCCGGGTCCACGCCCACGCCCACCCCGTATGCCACTCACGACAGCCCACCGTAACGGCACACGCCCGCACCGACGGGGCGTCCACATTTTCGGGGCCGAGGTGGACCGACTCCGC
Source organism: Streptomyces gottesmaniae (assembly GCF_031845845.1). Classification (NCBI taxonomy): domain Bacteria; kingdom Bacillati; phylum Actinomycetota; class Actinomycetes; order Kitasatosporales; family Streptomycetaceae; genus Streptomyces; species Streptomyces gottesmaniae. The sequence goes on along the minus strand of NZ_JAVRFJ010000062.1, from coordinate 17,745 downwards.
CAGTCGGCGGCCCCGGAGTACGAGAACTGAGCGTTTGTGAAGATACGTGGCGCAGCCTTCGCCGACCCTCGCGAACCCGTCGCCCCGAAGGCATCATGGCGATGCGGAGGCCAAGGGGGGCCGCACATGAGATCGCGCTGACCGCGGGTCCATGGCAGGGGAGGGCACATCATGGTCGAACGCACTCAGCCGTACACAGCCATCCTGTTCAAGTTCGGTGTCCTGGTCGGCCTGTTGTACATGCCGGTGCTCCTCTTCCACCTGGGCACGTGGTTCCCGTTCGCCGGAGCCAGCGGTTACCTGCTCTGGGAGCTCGGCCGCCTGCACCGGGCGTTCGGCACCCAGCGGCCCGACCAGCGCCAGGAGACGACGAGCGGCACCTGAGCGCTCAGCTGCCGGGTACCGGCGGCGGTGCCGTACTCCGCCGCCGTACGAGCCGGGTGGGCACGAGAGTCGTCCCGTGTTCCTCGCCGCCTTCCCCCGGCTCCCCTCGATCTCCTTCCCCGCCCTCCCGCATCTTGCGCAGTACCCCCTCCACACACAGCCGCCCCACCTCCGCGAAGTCCTGGTGGACGGTGGTCAGGGGCGGCAGGAAGGACGCGGCCTCGGGGATGTCGTCGAACCCGACGACACTCACGTCCTCGGGAACCCGCCGCCCACGCTCGTTCAGCGCCCGCAACAACCCCAGCGCCATCTGATCGTTCGCGACGAACACGGCCGTACAGTCCGCCTCCTCGGCGATCCGCAACCCGGCCCGGTACCCGGACTCGGCCGACCAGTCGCCCCGCACGAGAGGCGGCGCGTCCAGGACACCCGCCTCGGCGAGCGTGGCCCGCCACGCGTTCGCCCGCCGCTGCGCCGCGAACGAGTCCTCGGGCCCGGCCAGGTGCCACACCGTCTCGTGCCCCAGCTCCAGCAGATGCCGTACGGCGTCCCGCGCGCCCCCCGCCTGGTCGGTGTCGACGACGGTGTACCGGTCCCCGGCGTCGGAGTCGGCGACCACGACCTGCACCCCGGGCGGCACGGACACGGTCGCCGCGTCCAGCAGATGCACCTCCATGATCACGATGACCGCGTCCACGGCCAGCTCCCCGAGCCGCGAGAACGCCCCGTTCACCTCGTCCTGCGTCGGCACGGCGACGGGCAGCAGCGTGACGGCGTACCCCTCCCGCGCGGCGGACGTGGCGATCGCGTCGAGCGTGCGGATGTTGCCGAGGGTGGAGAGGGAGAAGGTGATCACGCCGAGCGTCCGGAACTCCCCGCGCCGCAGCGCCCGAGCCGCGCTGTTGGGCCGGTACCCCAGTTCCCGCATGGCGGCGAGCACCTGGCGCCGGGTGTCCTCGTTGACGCCGGCGAAGCCGTTGGAGACCCGGGAGACGGTCTGGGCGGAGACGCCGGCGACCCGGGCGACATCGCTCATGGAGGGCCCTTGCCGGGGCCGCCCCGTACGTCTCCTCGTACGACCGTCGGTCGTGTCCACCTGGGTTCCCCCGACTCTTCCGCCTCGCCCGCGACGACCGGTCGACGCATCGATCTTTGACGAATCCTTGACCGCCGAGATTCGCACAGTGTAGACATCCGCCTCAGTGGATGTTTACGTAAACATTCACCGCGACAAATCATACGAGAGCGCACCGAACCGCAACAGAAGCTCTCACCCGGAGCCTCAAGAGCCCCACCCAGAGCCCCACAAGCAGCACCCCGCCGAACCGCACCACGCGGGCCCCGATCTCTATGTTCCGCCGGGACGCGGCACACGGAAGAGTTGGAGTACTCGAATGGCACACCGCACCCGTACGAGACGGCTCCTCGGGGCCATCGGCATCACGGCCCTGGCCACCGGCACGGCCATGGCCACGACCTCCCTGCCGATGGCGCACGCCGACACGACGGCCGCCGCGTCGGTGACGGTCAGCCCCGACCCCTCCTACAAGGGCCAGAGCTTCGAGGGCTGGGGCACCAGCCTGGTCTGGTTCGCCAACGCGACCGGCGACTACCCGCCCGCGATCCGCGAGAAGCTCGCCAAGCTCCTCTTCGGCGAGGCCGGCCTCAACCTCAACATCGCCCGCTACAACATCGGCGGCGGCAACGCCCCCGACGTCAAGGACTACCTGCGGGCCGGCGGCGCGGTCGAGGGCTGGTGGAAGGCCCCGGCGGGCACCACCCGCGAGGACGTCGACTGGTGGAGCGCCGACGACAAGAAGGACTGGAACAAGAACGCGGACGCCACCCAGCGCTGGTGGGTCGACCGCATCAAGAAGGACATCACGCACTGGGAGACCTTCAGCAACTCCCCGCCGTGGTTCATGACGGAGAGCGGCTACGTCTCCGGCGGCTTCGACGCGTCGAAGGACCAGCTGAAGGAGGAGTCGGTCGAGGACTTCGCCCAGTACCTGGTCGGCGCCACCGAGCGCCTGGAGAAGGCCCACGGCATCAAGGTCGACACCCTCGACCCCTTCAACGAGCCCAACACCAACTACTGGGGCACCAAGCTCGGCGCCGACGGTCAGCCGACCGGAGGCCGTCAGGAGGGCGCCCACATGGGCCCCGAGCTCCAGCAGAAGGTGCTGCGGGCGCTGGGCCCGGTCCTCGACGACTCCCGCACCCGCGCGGAGATCTCCGCGATGGACGAGACGAACCCCGGCACCTTCGCCACGAACTGGAACTCCTACCCCCAGGAGGTCCGCGACCTCGTCGACCAGATGAACGTCCACACCTACGGCACCAGCCAGCGCACCACGGTCCGCGACCTCGCCAAGGCCGCCGACAAGCCGCTGTGGATGAGCGAGGTCGAGGGCGACTGGGGCGACGGCCAGAGCTTCACCGACATGCGCCCCGGCCTGGGCCTCGCCCAGCGCATCGTCGACGACCTGCGCGAACTGGAGCCCCAGGCCTGGGTCTTCTGGCAGCCGGTCGAGGACTACGACAACATGAAGCCCGGCGGCGAGTCCGCCAAGGGCGGCAACTGGGGCTCGATCCAGCTCTCGTTCTCCTGCACGAAGTCGGACACGCTCAAGACCTGCCCGATCTACACGAACACCAAGTTCGACACGGCCCGCAACTTCACGCACTACATCAAGCCGGGCGACCGCCTGATCAAGACCAACGACGAGTCGAGCACGGCCGCGGTGGCGAAGAAGGGCGACAAGGCGACGGTCGTCCACGTCAACAGCACCACCGAGTCCCGCGCGGTGACGGTCGACCTCTCGAAGTTCGGCAAGGTCTCCAAGAAGGCGACGATCACCCCGGTGGTCACGGACGCGGCCGGCAAGCTGATCCGCAAGAAGGCCGTCAAGGTCACCGGCAAGCAGGCGACGATCACGGTCCCGGCCCAGTCGGTGACGTCGTTCCTGGTGAACGGTGTCTCGGGGGTGGCGGCGTCGAAGGCCGAACTCCAGGACAACCACACGTACACCTTCACGGGCGTCCAGAGCAGCAAGAACCTCTCCGTCGGCCCCGACGGCAAGAGCCTGGTCATCAAGACCCCGAGCACCGCGGCCGGCAACACCCAGCAGTGGACCCTGGACCGCATCGGCAAGGGCAAGACCGACAACCGCACGCGCTACGCCCTGACGGAGACCACGTCGCACAAGCGCCTGGCCATCCGCTTCGGCTCCCTGGTGGCCGAACGCGACACGGCCACCCGCGACGAGGCCGCCCAGTGGATCCTGTCCTCGACGGGCGACAGCACGTGGACCCTGGTGAACGTGGCCACGGGCGAACTCCCGGACGTCTACGGCCAGTCGACGACGGACGGCGCGGGAGTCGGAGTCTGGACCCCGAACTCGGGCCTGAACCAGCGCTGGAAGCTGACGGACGTGACGGGGACGACGGCTCCGTAGAGCCGCCGCCCACCACCACGCCACCACAACCGGACAACGGGGGACGGTGACGTCCCACGGGGAGCCCCGGGTCGAGCAGGATCGACCCGGGGCTCCTTCATGGACTCGTGCGGATCCAGGCCGACTTCGCTGGGCGATGCTTGCCTGTCAGCCGCAGCTGAGGTACTCGTAACCCGCCTGACGCGAGTCGTCGTTGGCGTCGGGGAAGACGTACTTGCCCTCGGTGTTTCGGCTCAGGTCGAAGCTGTGCTTCTTGCCCTGGTACCTCAGATACAGCGTCTTGCCGCGAGCGGTCGATCCACCGGTCTGGTACATGTGCTTGTTGGCCAGGCCCATGGTCTCCCCGCCGACAATGCCGTCCTTGTCGGCCCCCAACTGCTTCTGCAGGTAGATGGTCGAGTAGTAGGTGCGCCACCCGAAGTATCCGGTGATGTCGTCCTTCTCGAAGATCTCGTTGTCGTAGTTGGTGGCGTACGCCCCCTCCGCCCACAGAACGCGCTGCCACAGACAGGTGGCGTTGGAGTTGGAGTTGGGCTCCAGCCTTCCGAGATCTCCTTCGTCGTCCCAATCGTCGGAGAACCTGTCGTATCCGCGCACCCACCCGTCGGACATCTTCGCCGAGGCAGGCGATGCCGACAGCCCCAGCGCGGTCACGACGGCGGCGCCCATCACCGCCGCGACGACCCGTGAACGCGTGCCGTGAAAGTTCATGTGATTCCCCCTGTGTCTGTGTCTGTCTGTGTCTGCACCTCGGTCAGGGGCATGCTCACACAGAGGTGGATCCAGGGGACCCTGGAAAGTTCGAGGGTGCCCCGCTGGCCCGGCCCTGGCCGGCGGGCTCGGCGGTCCAGGTGATGTGCGGGGGCGTGACGCGCGCGTACAGGGGGTTGCCGTGCGGATCGGTCAGGCCGAGGCGTCCGACCAGCAGGCCGTCGCGTGCGGCGGCGGCGAGTGTGTCGGCGGGGACGGCGTCGAGCATGAGCTTGGCGCGGCGGAACATGGTGAAGACGCCCGAGTCGTCGACCGTGCCCCAGGACAGGTAGATGAACCGGTGACCGAAGCGGTCCTGTACGTACGGGCCTGTCACCTCGGTGCCGGTCGGCGAGACGGTCGCGCTGCACTCCAGGGTCCAGGTGGCGGACACGGCGTCACCGGGCTGCGGCTCCAGGAGTTCGGCCGGACTGCCGCGGCGCTGCACCGCGACGTGGACGTTGCCGTAGGCGGGGACGTTCCTGTCGGCGGGGGCCGGGCAGGTGCGGCCGGGCAGGTCGACGGCGTCGATACGGATGCGCATACGGGCCATCATCCGCTGCTCCGGCCGTGCAGCGGTGACAGGCAGTTCGTCCCCGGACGGGTGAGGTGCCGTTCGGGGACCAGTGCGATGGGCGGTCCTCCTGCTGAGGGGTGGGGGCCGGAGAAGCCACGTCGCCGGCGCGGGCGGTTGGGTCGGTGAGGCGATGCACGTGGTCAGCAGGCGCCGCATCTGGGCTCCTGTCCGTCGGCATCGAGATCGGCCGGCATGCCCTGCTCGACGCGGCGAACCGCGTCGCTGGCCACGCTGGCCACCTTGAGCTGACGGCGCCCGAGGGCGGTCAGCTCGGTCGGCAGGGCCGGCTGAACCTGTGCCCGCGAGTCACGCGTCACTCCTGGCGCGGTGGTACGCGCGCCGAGCGCTCAGGGGTCGGGACGCGCGGCGCTAAACGGCCAGTCTGCCCAGTGCAGTTGGCGCCTGGCCGCGCCCAGTAGCGAAATGGCACGCCCTCTCAATCCAAGTCCCCGGTGGTCTATGCGGGGTCCCAAGCCCCGCTGAAAAGGGCCAACTCGAGAACGTCCGGCTGCCCTGCGGGCCACTCGATCGACGCGGCACTCAGCTGGTCGCCGACCGCGTACATCCACTGGAGGTAGACGTGATAGCGGTGGGAGGTCCAGTCGCTGTCACGCCAGACGCGGTTGGCGACCGGCGCGGCCCATGCGTAGCCGGCCACGACCCCGATCTTCGTAGCATGCCGACGCAGAACCCCCGCGAGCACGCTGTCGAGAATGAGAGGACGCGGCCCTTTCACCTCCGGCAACGCCTGACCGGCGAAGTAGAGGAACTTGGTGAGAAACGCCGGCCCGAGCCCGTCCACCGCCCGCAGCCTCTCGTAGGCCGCGCACGCACCGTCGTCGACGAGCAGGGACACGGCTTCCGCGAAGGCATCCTCGGCCCCTGGCTGGGCGAGCACCCGCCCCGTGCGGTAGGGACCGTAGCCCGTGAGGCCGTAGCCCCAGACCTGGGTCGCCACGAACGCCTCGGCCCAACTCCGTGATCGCTGCGCTGCCCGAACCGCGGCCACAACCTCGGCCCGACTCACGGAGGCCGAAGCGACCGCGGCCCGGTCGGCGAAAGTGTCGGGCCACGGGGCTACGGCCATCCAACCGCGAGGCGAGTAAGGAATCGCATGCGCCCCGCTGCCATGGCTGTAGCGCCGGCCTCGCTCCGGATCGGCGAGCCAACTGCCCAGTGACTTCACCGCTTCGTCCGGCAGCAGTTGTGCGTGCATCGCCGCGTCGAGCCTGTCGGCCGAAGACTGGTCAAACCTCAAGGAAATCGTCCCTCCCCGCGTGACACGACATCGTGGCACGCGGCGACGGCGACGGCGACGGCGACGGGGTGCGCATGCGTTGAGACGGCTCCGGAGGTCCGTTGAGCTGGAAAGAGCAGCAGTTCAGGGCACTGGTGACAACCAGGCCCGGACGAGTCCACGGGTCCACGAGCCGGACACTTGCCTTGCGGACCTGCATTCATGCTGTTGCCCGGCAGAGGCTGCCCACAGATCGCCGCTGCTGAGACCACCGTGGCCGGGTCTGTCAAACGAGCGGTGTATCCGGGGTTGTTGGGCCTACCGTGGACTTCTATATCGGGACGAGAGAACGGGCGAGGCAAGTTAGTGGTAGACACGAAACTTCCGACCGCGGTCATCCTGACCGCCTTGCCTGTGGAATACAACGCTGTGCGAGCTCGGCTTTCCCAAATTGAGACACTTGTTCACTGGCCCAGTGGTACACGCATCGAACGCGGTCGGCTCGCCGGTTCCTCCTGGCGCGTTGCGCTTGCTGAGATCGGCGAGGGTAACCTCACAGCCGCCACCCTCACCGAGCGCATTTATACCTGGATTGCCCCCCAGGCCCTGTTCTTCGTGGGTGTTGCAGGCGGCCTGAAGGGAGACATCAACATCGGTGATGTCGTGGTGGCTACGAAGATCTGCGGCATCCAGGGCGGTAAGCAGACGCCTGAAGGATTCCTCGTGCGCCCTGAGGCATGGCATGCCACGCATCGGCTGGAACAGGCTGCCCGCTACGCCCTCCGAAATGCCGATTATCAGGTCCACTTTAAACCGATTGCAGTCGGTGACTTCGTCCTCGCTGACGCCGCTTCAGCAATCACACGCCATCTCAACAAACACTACAACGACGCTGTCGCCATCGAGATGGAGGGCGCTGGTGTTGCCCAGGCATCCCGTCTCACCGGCGCCCTGGACAACCTGATTATCCGGGGCATCAGTGATAAGGCTGACGCGCAGAAGCAAGTACGGGATACCGAAGGCTCCCAGCTTCAGGCGGCTCGTAACGCCGCTTCTGCTGTCGTTGCCGTACTCCGCAAACTTGAGCCAGCCGGCAAATCCCAGGTAGCCCAGCCGCCGCCTGCCTCTCTACCGCAGCGGCGCAAGAACGCCTTCGTCTTGGGCGCCGTGGCCGTAGCCATGGCAGCGGTTACAGCAGCCGTGTCCAGTATCTGGCTGGACGGTGAAAGAAGTAACAACACCCCGAAGGACAAGGGTGGCTTCAGTGCAGCTCCACCGCCTACTGTGCCGAGCAATACGCCAAGCCCTACCGACACGTCGAGTAGTAGCGAGCTGCCCACTCAAATCCCGTCATCCAAGCAAGCATCATCCACGCATGAGCAGCCTTCTCCATCCCCCACTCCCGAATTGGGGTCGCCCGATCCACAGCCGACCGAAGCGTTATCGGTTATCTCGACCGTGAAACTTGATGTCCGGCCTGAGGAATATGTGGATCTCGACAAGCCCGGAACGGTGACCGAGGCAGATGCGCATCGCAGCGAGTTCTACGTCACCCTTGCCGGGCAATCCTTTCAGTTTGAGTCATCGGACAGCCGTCCCGGAACTGCGGTGGTCGAATTTGGCCTTCTCGATGAAAGCAGAATTCCCGACTGTGCGGCTCGTGACAGGGCTGATTCGTATGTCCGAATCGACGACATACTGGACAAGGGTGGGCTTTGCGTGCTTAGTAGCGAAGACAGCTGGGTGCTTATCACGATCCGGAGCAACGATCCGTACGACAACATGGTTCGACTAAACCTTAGTTACCTCGAGAGTTGACCATTGTTGGCCTGTCCTGGACTCGCGGCCTAGCGGAGCTGGCAGTATGACAACTGGATCACGCGAATGTTGACGCACTCAACGACGCGGGAAGCAGTGACACGAGTCGGGTGACGTCCATGACACTCGGGACGGCGCGGCGGCTCCCCTCACGGCCGCCGGAGCCGCGCCTTGTGATGGAAATCCTTGGGCACAGTCAGAGCAGCATCACCATGGACGTGTACACGCACGTTGTGCAGGACACCCAGCATTAGGCGGTCAGCCACATGGACCGGCTGATCAAGCGGCGGACCGTCGTCGGTGACCGCCCTGGTTCGGCTGCGTCGGTGGATGCCTCCCGTACGTGGCCGGTAGCACCTGCGCCAACCAGTTAGGGACATGCCGAGCACAGAGGCAACACGTGGAGAGGGTCCGGACCCTGGTGGCTCCGATATGGCAACAGGTCCCCTACCGGCGGGAGAACTGCGGACAGGGGCCACCGGTTGAGGCGTTCGGTGCGGGAGCCGCTGCGTGAGCGGTGCGTCTCAGACGTGAAGGACGTTGGTCTGCAGACCGCCGGGCACTCGCGGGTGGTGGCGGAGAAGGTCTGGATTTCTTTTGTGCGGGAGGGCGTTGGCCTGCCTTCACGGCCAGCCTTTACTGCGTCTCCCGGCCCGGATTCGTACGGCGCCGGGCCGGGAGACGGTTCAGCAACCCGGTGGTGCTGCGGGACCTGCTACGCGCGCCCGACGATGTGCGCCGCCCCCGGCGAGGCCTGCACCGACTGGCGGCACTCAGGCGCGGCCGGTGGTGACGGTTCGCCGTCGAGGGCGCGGCAGAGTGCGGCGTGCAGGTGTTCGGCCTCGGCGAGGGTGAGGGTGAGTTCGGTGTCGGCGGCGTGTCCGTCGGTGAGGGACAGGCGGAGCGGTACGGCGAGGCGGTTGTCGTCGGTGCGGCGCACCGGGCGGCCGGGTGGGCGTTCGATGGTCCAGCTCATGACGTCGTCGCCTTTCCGATGCGCGTGAGGCGGTACGTGCCCCACAGCTGACGTCCGTCCTCGCAGCCGTCCTGAGCCTTGGGGGTGCCCTTGCAGCCGGCGGCGCACGTGCGGGTGTGCTCGAACCAGAGGCGGTAGGCGCGGAGCATGGGGAGTTCGGGGCGGGGCACGGCGGCTGCGTTCTGTCGGCTGGGCATCAGTGCGCCTCCGTCAATCGGTACGCACATCGCCTGTACTGGCGTACCTCCGGGGCGAGGAGGTAGGCGCCGACGAGAGTGCTGTTGATGTCGTCCATGGTGATGGGGGGCACTTCTGTGTGAGGTCGTGGGTGCGAACTTCTGTGGGGCGGGGTGCTTGTGAGGAAGTTGGCCCACGTCTCCAGCGAAGGGCGGCACGGCGACAGGCTCGGATCGGGATGAGAGTCAGAGCGTGAGCGCTGGGGCAGAAGATGGTCTTCCGGATCTGGCAGTCCGATCAGTACTGCTCTGGCCCAGGCAAACGCCCGTGATACAAGCTTCATTGTCGATCTCCTGGTTGGATCGGCCATGCCCCGGGGCCGTGTCAGCGGTCGCCGGGGCTCTGTTCGGCCTTGTCAATGACGAGCGCCCAGAGGTGGTCGCTTTCACCGGTGCGCCGATGCCCGTACGCGTCGGCGTCGGCGATGGCGGCCAAAACGGCTCTGCGTGAGGCCGCGCTCAGCTCCTGCGGCAAGTCCACTTCCAGTCGGACACCGGCGGCAGATTCCTGGCGGCGCACCTCGGCCCCCGTGGCTACGGCCAGTCGAGCGGCAATGCATTCGGCCTTCGGTCGCACAGGTCTCCCCCGTAAGCGCACGATCACACAGCGTACTTCTACTTCAGTAGCTTCTACCTGATGCAGTAGCTTGTCAATGTCGTCGTCAACCGCATCACCAGCCCTGCGCGTTCGGGGCAGCACGGAGAGTCGTATGCCGCGAGAGGCCCCCTATCTCGATGTCGCGGACGACCTGCGCCGCCGGGTGCGGGCGGGGGAGTGGGACGTCGGTGAGCGTCTGCCGTCGCGAGCGCAGCTCGCCGAGGAGTACGGGGTGGGGCGCAATGTCACGCAACGTGCCATGGAGCGCCTGATCATTGAGGGCATCCTGGAGGGGCGGGCCGGGTCGGGAACGTATGTCCGAGCACCTCGCGAGCGGTTGCGCATGGTTCGGTCCCGGCACAGTGAGCATCGGGGCGGGGGCTGAGCCCGTGAGCCCGTGAGCCCGTGAGCCCGTGAGCCCGTGAGCCCGTGAGCCCGTCTGCCCGTCTGCCCGTCAGGGGGACAGGCGCGCTCAGGCGCACTCGCCCACAGGTGAGGAGAGAGTGCGGGGCGGTCGACGTTCGACGCGCCACCCGGCGGCACCACGACTTCCGGTGCGGCCGTCCAGGCGGCATCCCAGCCAATCCCAGGCATTCCCAGGACCCCGTTCTCCGCAGGTCAACAGGGGTGGGACCGTTCTGCCGCCGGGGATGGGTCGGCAGCTGTTGTGGTGATCCCCGGCGTCCTCGAAGCTCTGGGTGTCGCCCCGGCCGGGACGTGATGACCGCCCGGCAGCGGTACGACGGCGACACCCTCCCGAGCCTGCGTGGCGGGCACCTCTGTGCCCGAGCGCCTGGCGAACCCCTTGACGATCAGAGAAGGAAGACGCACATGAACAGGAAGTCCCCCGCACGCCGTGGTTCGGGTCTCCGCGCGGCCGCCGCCGGCCTTGTCCTGGCTGTCGCGCTCGGCGTGTCGGCGCAGATGCCGGCGCAGGCGTCCGTCCATGCCTCGGCACAGGCGCCCACCGCCGCCTCGAAGCCGGCCGCCGCCGCGCCGAAGTCGGTCACCGGTACGTCCGGACACGTGGTGACCCGGGTCGCCGACTTCTACGGCGCGTACATCGACGCGAAGGGCGACTACGCGGACCCCGACGCCGCGCTGGGCAAGGCGCTGCGCAAGCACTACCTGACGCCCGACTTCGCCAAGCGGCTGGCGGCCTGGGAGAAGAAGAACGGGGCGGACGGCGTCCTGCGTGCCCAGAACATCCCGGCGCGGTGGACGGTGACCGACAACGGCAGCATGGGGCACACGCACGAGGTCACCGTCACGCTCACCTTCGGCAGTGGGAAGACCGCGAAGAAGAGCAAGCTCTACGTGCTCGTGGAGCGGTACAACCGCATCTCCGACATCGCGACCAAGAGCGCCCACTGACGGCGGAGCCCGCCCCGTCCAGCCGGACGGGGCACCCGCCCCGTCCAGCCGGTCAGCGGCCATGAACGCGAGCGTCGGCGGCCGTGAACGCGACCCTCGGCGTCTGCGTATCGGACGTCGCCGACCATCGGGGTCCGGCGTGAGGTCTGCCGTCCTTCGGGCAACAAGGAACCATCCCCGCCCACCTGACGTGCAGTGATATCAGGGCCTGGGATGCGGAATCACGGGCGGACGACAGGGGAACGATGTCGGTTCGGGACGATGCCGAGGAGTTCGCGGCGTTGCTGCGTCAGCTCAAAGACCGCACCGGCCGGAGCTACGGCTCCCTCGCCCGCGAGATCAGCATGAACGCCTCCACACTGCACCGGTACTGCGCGGGCGAGGGCGTGCCGCAGGACTTCGCGCCCGTCGAGCGGCTCGCGACCTTCTGCGGGGCTACACCGCAGGAGCGGCTCGATCTGCACCGACTGTGGTTGTCGGCAGTGGCGGCCCGGCAACGGGTGCGTACGGCCGACTCACCGGAGGCAGCTATTCCGGCACCCGCACCCGCACCCGCACCGGACACGGAAACGAAAACGGACCCGGACCCGGACCCGGACAGGGGGAGGGACAGGGACACGGAAACGGAAACGGCTGCAGACGGGGACGGGGGCGGGGAAGGGGACGGCGGCAGGGATCGAGACAGCAGCCGGTACGGCGACCGTGCGGGCTCCGCGCGCCGCCGTCGACGGATTCTCGTGTCCGCCACCACTGCCGCCTGCGCACTGCTCGTCATCGCCGTCGCGGGTCTGTCCGCCCTCTCGGACGGCCACTCCTCCGGGGAGGACGCGTCCCGCTCCGTGAGCCCCGGGGGGACCGCCGGGACAACCGCCGCCGGCGCACCGGGTCGCCCGGCGCAGCCGTCGGCCACCGAGCCCGCCGCCGACCCGCCCCTCACCTGGAGCGTCGACCCCCTGGTCTGGGACAAGGGCTGCGACCACGACTACGTCATCGACAAGCCGGTCGCGCGGGTGCCTCCGCCGCCGCTCCCGCAGGACGTCGAGGTGTGGGCGGCGACGCAGGGCGCGGTGCACGGACGGCAGACGAAGGTGCAGATCTCCGTGCAGGGGCGGTCGTCCACGGCCGTGGTCCTGAAGGCGATCCACGTCAGGGTCGTCAGCCGCGGCACTCCCGCCGACGGGAACGCCTACTCCATGGGCCAGGGCTGCGGCAGCGACCTCACCCCCCGCCGCTTCACCGTGGACCTCGACGAGGACCGTCCCGTCGCCCAGCCGAAGGACGGCGCGAACGCTGCCGACGGCGGGCACGTCATCCCGGCGGTGCGCTTCCCGTACCGTGTCTCCGCCGAGGATCCGGAGGTGCTGGAGGTCCACGCGACGACACTGACCCACGACGCCCGCTGGTACCTCGAACTCGACTGGTCCTCCCAGGGCCGCACCGGCACGATCCGCATCGACGACGACGGCCGCCCGTTCCACACCACCGGCATCAAGGGCATGCCGCACTACTGGTACGGCACGAACGACGCGGGAGAGCGATCCTGGGTCCCGCTCGACAGCCACTAGAGCCACCAGGACGAGGGAGGCGTGATCGCATGACCACCGCCAAGGCCGGCCCGGCCTCGCGACAGCAGACAGCCATCGCGGTGACCGGGCATCTGGACCTGACCGAGCAGACCGTCCCCCTCGTGCGTGGGGCGTTGGACGACCTGCTCAGACCGTACGCCCCGGACGCCGACTCCGCCGACTCCGCCGACTCCGCCGGCCCCGGTGGCTCCGGCGGCCCCGGTGGCCCCCTCGTCGGGGTGTCCTGCATCGCCAAGGGGGCCGACACGGTCTTCGCCGAAGCCGTGCTCGGTCTCGGCGGGCGGCTGATCGTCGTCGTGCCCTCGCGCGACTATCGGCGGAGCACCGTAGAGCCCGAGCACGCGGACTCCTACGACCGGCTCGTCGAGGCCGCCGAGGAGGTCGTCGTGCTTCCCTACGAGACGGCCGACCGGGAGGCGTACGAGGCCGCCAACGCCGTACTCATCCAGCGGGCCGATCGGCTCGTGGCCGTATGGGACGGTGCGCCGCCCACCGGCAAGGGCGGCGGCACCGCCGATGCCGTGCTCGAAGCGCGGGCGGCCGGGATTCCCGTGGACGTCGTCTGGCCGGAGGGGGCCGCTCGCAGCGGATGAACGTCGGGCTCAGGCGGTGGTCGTGAGGATCACCAGTCGTTGGGTCGCCCGCGTCATCGCCACGTAGTGGTCCACCGCTCCCTCGATGCCCTCGCCGAAGGTTTCCGGGTCGACGAGGACCACGAGGTCGAATTCGAGGCCCTTCGACAGTTCGGGGGTGAGCTGGCGGACTCGGGGGGTCGGGGGGATGCGCGTCGCGGAGCCCGGCGCGGTGATCACGCACGCGGTTCCGTCCGCGTTGGCGGACAGCCAGGCGTCCAACGTCGAGCCGAGTGCCACCTCCACATCGGACGTGCGGGTGTGTTCGACCGGGATGCCGTTGCTGCGGATGGACGTCGGGACGTTCGCGTCGGGGAGTGCGGCGCGGATCACCGGTTCCGCCTCCGTCATGATCTCTTCCGGGGTGCGGTAGTTGATGGTGAGGGAGGACTGCGTGATGCGGTCCAGGCCCACCCTCTTCAGGCGGTCCTGCCACGACTCCGTGAAACCGTGCCTGGCCTGGGCGCGGTCCCCGACGATCGTGAAGCTGCGGGACGGGCAGCGCTGCAGCAGCATCTGCCATTCCGCGTCGGTCAGTTCCTGCGCCTCGTCCACGACGATGTGGGCGAAGGGGCCCGCCAGCAGGTCCGGGTCGGCGGTGTGGAGTTCGGAGTCGTCGACCAGGCTCACCTGGGCGTCCTCGCCGCGCAGCATCGTCACCAGGCCTTCGCCGTCGTCGCCGTCGGCGCCGGAGTTGGCGACCGCCTCGATCAGGTTGTCCACGACCTGGGTCATGCGCTCGCGCTGGGCGGCGAGCGTGGCCGCGTGGCGGCGTTTGCGGCGGGCCGTCTCCGGGTCGCCCAGGCGTTGACGGGCGGCGTCGAGGAGGGGCAGGTCGGAGGTCGTCCAGGCCTGGGGGTCCTCGCGCTGGAGGCGCCGCACTTCGTCACGGGTCAGCCAGGGGGCGCACAGCCGCAGGTACGCCGGTACCGACCACAGGTCTCCCACCAGGTCCGCCGCCTCCAGGAGCGGCCAGGCCCGGTTGAAGGTCGTGACCAGGTCCCTGTTCTGCAGGAGGGCCCTGCGCAGGAGCGCGGGGGGCACGGCCGCCTCGGAGTCGGGGTCCCCGGCGGGATCGGCGGCGGCTTGTGCCTCGTGCTTGTCGGTCAGGATCGTGAGCAGTTCCTCCCAGACCTGGTGGCGGGCCTCGTTGTGCGGGGTGCCCGGTTCCGCCGCGTCGAAGGCCGCGGTCCAGTCGGCGGGGCTCAGCCGGATGTCGGACCAGGGCGTCGTGACCGTCATGCCCTCGGTGGGCGGTTCCTCGTAGAAGCGGACGGCCTTCTCGATGCCGCCCACCAGCGCCGCCGACGACTTCAGGCGCGCCACCTCCGGGTCGGGCTCGACACCGGCCACCGCCCCCTCCGCGACCAGGTCCCGCAGGATGCACGTCTGCACGCCCTCCTCGCCGAGGCTGGGCAGGACGTCGGCGACGTAGGAGAGGTACGGGCGGTGGGGGCCGACGAAGAGCACGCCGCCGCGGCGGTGGCCCAGACGGGGGTCGGAGTGGAGGAGGTAGGCGGAGCGGTGCAGGGCGACGACCGTCTTGCCGGTGCCGGGGCCGCCGTCCACGACCAGCGCGCCCCGGGAACTCGCGCGGATGATGGCGTCCTGGTCGGCCTGGATGGTGCCGAGGACGTCCCGCATGCGCTCCGACCTGTTGGTGCCCAGGCTGGCGATGAACGCGGACTGGTCGTCGAGGGCGGCGGTGTGGTGGTGGTCGGTGAGGCTGTCGAGCGCGGAGGAGGAGAAGATCTCGTCCCAGTAGTCGCTGATACGGCCGTCGGTCCAGCGGTAGCGGCGGCGGCTGGCGAGGCCCATCGGGTTGGCGTGCGTCGCGCCGAAGAAGGGCTCGGCGGCGGGGGAGCGCCAGTCGATCAGCAGGCGGCGGCCCGTGGTGCTGTCGGTGAGGCCCAGTCGGCCGATGTAGAGGGGGGTCTCCGGGTCGTCCTCGGGCACCATGTGGCCGAGGCACAGGTCCAGGCCGAAGCGGCGCAGGGTGCGCAGACGGGCGGTCAGGCGGTGGATCTCCGTGTCGCGGTCCATGGCCTGCCGGCCCAGGCCGCCGGGGGCCCGCCGTTCGGCGTCGAGCTGGGCGGAAGCCTCGGCGATCGACTGGGCGAGGCAGGTGGCGAGGGCCGCGAAGTGCCGCTCGTCGGTCGAGATGAGGGAGGGGTCGGCTTTCGCGGCGAGTCGGTCGGGCAGGCGGAACGCGCTGGGGTTGGTGGGGGTGGTCGGGGGGTTCATCTCATCGACTCCGAACGTCATGTGCGCGTGCTTCGAGTGTGGGGGGTGCGGAGGGTGGTCCTGTGGGGCGGGGGTGCCTAGAGGGGCTGTGGATGCGTCGTGACTGGGGTGAGTGGGGTGGGGTGGTGCATCGCGTGGGGTCGGGGGCGTCGCGTGGGGTCGGGGGGTCCTGTGGGGTGGGTGTGTCATGGCCTGGGGCGGCTTACGCCGGTCGTAGCGGGAGCCCGCCGTGCCGGTCGTCGGCCCCGGCACGCCGGTCGACCCAGCCCGCCGGTCACAGGCCCCGGCCCACCGGTCGTACGCCCCGGCCTGCCCGCCACCTCCCGCTCACACCGGCGCCGCCGATCCCCGGCGCTCCCCTCCGTAGGTGTCGAGCAGCAGCCTCGCCGCCCGCGTCGCCCCGTCCGGCAGGACCACCCCGGCCACCTCGGCCGCCCGCGCCGCCGTCTCCGACGCCAGGGCCACCTTCAGTGCCGTCGACAGGGACTCGAACGTCGGGGTCGGGCCGTCGTGGGCCACGCCGATGCCCAGGTCGGCCACCCGGCCCGCGAAGTACGGCTGGTCCGCGCCCTGGGGCACCACCACCTGGGGCGTGCCCGCCCAGGTCGCCGTCGTCGTCGTACCCGCGCCGCCGTGGTGGACGACGGCGGCGACGCGGCGGAACAGCGCGTGGTGGTTGGCCTCCCCGACGACGAAGCAGTCGTCCCGGTCGTCGAGTACGGCCAGTTCCGCCCAGCCCCGGGAGAGGATCACACGGCGGCCGTGCGCGCGGATCGCCTCGACGCAGGCTCCGGCGACGTCCTCGGAGCCGCCGATGGCGATGCTGCCGAAGCCGACGTACACGGGCGGCGTGCCCGCGTCCAGGAACGCCGTCAGCTCGGGCGCGAGCGGTCGCTCGTCCGGCACGATCCAGGTGCCGGTCTGCACGACGCCGTCGCCGCCGAGGCCGAGGCCGAAGGACGACGGTTCCCGCCGTACGCCCTCCGCAGCGACCTCGCCCGCGCCCTCCGACGGCGACCGCCACGGATCCAGTACCGGATCCGTCGCCAGCCACGGCCGGTCGGTGAAGACGTGGTCGCGGACGTCGGCCACCGGTGGCAGGCCGACCGACGTCCGGTGGGTGTTGATCACCTCGCCGAACAGGTCGTTCGCACTCCGGGCGTCGAAGTCCCACAGGGCGCGGTTGTCGGTCGTGTCCGTCGGCAACGGCCGCCCCGGCCGGGCCATCGGCGGATGGTGGGGCGACGGCAAGGACACGGACTGGAAGCTCGCGTACACGTACGGGATGCCCAGCTTGTCGGCCACCGACCGCACACAGGCCGCGGCCGGGAGCAGTCCCGTCGCCACCAGGACGTCACAGCCCTCGGCCGCCTCGGCGACCGTGTCGAACTCCGCGAGCAACTCGGCCGCACGTCGGGGCACGCCGCCCGGCGTCGGCGGCGCCGCCGCGGTCATCAGCGCGCGTACGGGGCGGCCGAACAGCACCAGCGGTACGCCGACACCGGCCAGCCGCCGCGCGAACTCCTCGTCCGGCGGCGCGCACACCCGCACCTCCGCGTCGAGTTCACGCAGCCGGACCGCGAGTCCCACCAGCGGCTCGACGCCCCCGCGCGAGTCGTAGTTCGCCAACAGCACACGCATCCAAGCGCCCCCGGTTTTCGTCGATTCAGGCTCAGGCCGGAGATTCTGCGGCACCACGGGGGCCTTGCCGCAAGCCCCCCGGTGCGCTATACGTTGAGAGTGGCAAGGAGTGCATGACCTCCTTGCCTTTGTCGTTTCCGGCCTCCGGATCGGCCCCGCCCGGCCTCCGGATCGGCCCCGCCCGGCCTCCGGATCGGCCCCGCCCGGCCTCCGGATCGGCCCCGCCCGGCCTCC
>NZ_JAVRFJ010000061.1:0-43982 GCF_031845845.1 Streptomyces gottesmaniae | reverse complement strand
GGTACGCCGAGGGTGCTGACGCCTTCCGGGTCCTCGGTGAACGCCGGTACGCCGAGGGTGCTGACGCCTTCCGGGTCCTCGGTGAACGCCGGTACGCCGAGGGTGCTGACGCCTTCCGGGTCCTCGGTGAACGCCGGTACGCCGAGGGTGCTGACGCCTTCCGGGTCCTCGGCGAACGCCCGTACCCCGAGGGCGCTCACGCCTTCCAGACCCCCGCCCCCGCCGCCTCCCGAGCGAACGCGCCGAAGTCCCGCGCCTCCCGGCCCAACACCGCCCGCACCCCGTCGCGGACGCTCGCGTTGCGCCCGTCCAACAGCCCCTCGAACGCCTCCACCAGCGACGCCACCTCCCCCGCCGGCACACCGAACCCCAGCAGCCGGTCGCCGTAGTCCCGCGCCGACACCGGCACATACGCGAACGCCCTCCCCGTGACCGCCGAGATCTCCGCCACCGCCTCCCGGAAGGTCAACAGCCGGGGACCCGTCACCTCCACGGTCCGCCCGACGTACGCGTCCCCCGCCACGAGCACCGCGACCACGACATCGGCGATGTCCCGCACATCGACGAACGGCTCCTCCACCTCACCCCCGGGAAACACCAACTCCCCGTGCCGCAGCCCCTCCACCAGCGGCCCCTCGCTGAAGTTCTGCATGAACCACGCCGCCCGCACGATCGTCCACTCCGCGCCCGACGTCCGCACGGCCTCCTCGGCGGGAGCCGCGAGATCCTGCCCGCGTGCCGACAGCAGCACGAGCCGCCGTACACCCTGCGCGACCGCCTCCCGGGCCACCCCGCCGATCGCCCCGGCGGCACCCGGCGCCCCGATGTCCGAGGGGTACACCAGGTACGCCGCGTCCGCCCCGCGCAGCGCCGGGGCCCAGGTGGACCGGTCCAGCCAGTCGAACCCGGTCGCCCGGGACGCCGCCCGCACCGTGAGCCCGGCGGCCCGCGCGGCCTCCGCCACCCGGCTGCCCGTACGCCCCGAGGCCCCCGTCACCCACACCGTCATGTCCTGAGTACGTGCCGTGTCCTGTGTCATGCCTCCAGTGAAGGGCCCCGCGCCCCCACACCCCATCGCCGAACGGCTCATTCCCATAAGCGCGCGTCTACGCTGACGGACATGGACGCACTCACCGGCCTGCTGGAGGGCCCGCGAGCCCGTGGCGCCTTCATGATCCGGGCGTGCTTCGACCCTCCCTGGTGCGTACGCGTGGAGGACCGCGCCCCGCTCACGGTCATGCTCATGGTCCGGGGCGAGGCCTGGGTCGCCCCCGACGAGGGCGGCGGGGAGCCGGTACGGCTGTCCGCCGGTGACCTCGCCGTCGCACGCGGCCCCGCCCCCTACACCTGCGCCGACGACCCCTCGACCCCGCCGCAGGCCGTGATCCTGCCGGGCGGCGAGTGCAGTTACCCCGACGGCCGCCCCCTCAACGGCTCGATGGACCTCGGCGTCCGCTCCTGGGGCGACCGGCTCGACGGCTCGACGGTGGTCCTGATCGGCACGTACCTCTGGCAGAGCGAGGTCGGCGGACGGCTCCTCGACGCGCTGCCACCGCTGCTCACGCTGACCTCCGAGGAGTGGCCGTGTCCGCTCACGCCGCTCCTCATGGAGGAGATCGTGCGCGACGAGCCCGGTCAGGAACTCGTCCTCGACCGGCTCCTCGACCTGCTGGTCATCGCCGCGCTGCGGGCGTGGTTCGCCCGCCCGGACGCGGCGCCTCCCGCCTGGTACGCCGCGATGTCGGACCCGGTGGTGGGGCGGGTGCTGCGGCTGATGCAGGACGACGCCGCGCACCCCTGGACGGTGACCTCGCTGGCCGCGAAGGCGGGCGTCTCTCGGGCGGCGCTGGCCCGGCGGTTCAACGAGTTGGTGGGGGAGCCGCCGATGACGTACCTCACGGGGTGGCGGCTCGCGCTGGCCGCGGACCGACTGCGCGACAGCGAGGACACGCTGGAGGCGATCGCCCGGCGGGTGGGGTACGGGAGCGCGTTCGCTCTGTCCAGCGCGTTCAAGAGGGTGTACGGGGTGAGTCCGCAGGAGCACCGGCGGTCCGCGTAGGCCGTGGAGCGCGGCGAAGCGCCGTGGGGGCCTGGTGGTCCGTGGTCCGTGGTTGTCCGCGCGGTCTCCCGCGCGCTTGAAGGCCGCGGGGGCCACGGGCGTAGCCTTTCTGTCGTGTATGTCGAAAGGGCCTCTCGGCTGAGCGGGGCCGTGGTGTGGACCAACAGCCCGAGTCGGCCGGGCGCGGGGCGGGTCCTGCCCGACGGGTGCATGGACCTGCTGTGGAAAGACGGGCGGCTGATGGTGGCCGGTCCCGACACCCGGGCGTACGTCACCGAGGGGGCGTCCAGCAGGTGGGCGGGGCTTCGGTTCTCCCCCGGTCAGGCGCCCGGTTTTCTGGGGGTGCCCGCGCACGAGTTGCGGGACCGGCGCGTGGACCTGGCCGAACTGTGGTCGCCGACGCTCGTGCGGCGGCTCACCGCCCGGGTGAACGCGGCGGACGATCCGGCGAGCGGACTCGAAGAGGTGGTCCTGGAGCGGGCGGCCGAGGCGGGGCGGCCCGACGCGCTGCTGCGGCAGGTCGTCGACGCCCTCGACGCGGGCCGGCCCGTCGCGGCGACCGCCGACGAACTGGGGATCGGAGCACGGAAGTTGCACCGGCGATCACTCGCCGCGTTCGGGTACGGACCGAAGACGCTGGCCCGTGTGCTGCGGCTGCAGCGGGCGCTCGCACTCGCCCGGGCCGGTGTGCCCTTCGCCGAGACGGCGGCTCGGACCGGCTACGCCGACCAAGCCCATCTCGCCCGTGACGTACGGGAGTTGGCGGGACTGCCGCTCGGAGAGCTGCTCGGCGGACGGTAGACGGCGGACGGCGGACGGCAGACAGCAGCCGGGGCTGGGTGGCGCGGGCACTCCGGGCCGGTGGGTGTCGCCCGGTGGCGGGCGGGGCTACTCGTCGGCGGGCGTCGGCAGCGGCGCGAAGAGGTCGACGCCGTTGCCGTCGGGGTCGAGGACCACGGCGTAGCGCTGGCCCCACACCGCGTCCCACGGTTTGAGTTCACCGTGGTACCCGGCACCCACCAACTCTTCGTACACCGCGTCGACTTCGGCCGGACTGTCGCAGAGCAGGGCCAGCCCGGCGCCGCCGCCGGTCCCCGGGCGGTACTCCGGATGGAAGGACCGGACGGTCTCCTCTGTGTCGAGCAACAGCCGCAGCCCGCCCGGCAGTCGGGCCTCGGCGTGCGGCAGGTTCTCGGCACCCTCGGGGAAGGCGAAACCGAGCCGGCGGTAGAAGGTGACGGAGGCGGCCATGTCCGAGGCCACCATCCCGATCGCGTCGAGTCGTGGAGTCATGCGAGCCACCGTAGGGCGGACGGCGACGGCCGGTCTTGAAGGAATCGGACATCGGAGCAAGCGCTCTCACGGAACGGACTCTTTGGCTCACCTGTGGAACATCTGTGCGGCAGGATGGAGGTCATGTCCATGCTCCGTACCGCGCGTGTTCTGCTGCCCCTGGCGTTGCTGCCGTTGCTGCTCACCGCCTGCGGCACCGAGAAGGTCGTGGTCGCGGACCGGGAGCCCTTGGCACCGCCCCCCGACCGGGCCGAACTGCACGCCCGTGCCGAGGCGCTGGGCCTCGCCCCGGGGCTCGTCTACGTCACCGAGTCCCCCGGGTTCATGCTGGCCCGGCAGTCCGTCGGCGTGTACGGCGCCGACGGGTTCTCCGCCGCCTACTGGTCCCGCAGGAACAGCGCCCAGCTCCTGCTCCTCGTCGACCGCGGCACGATGACCGCCGGGAGCTGCCCCGAGCAGCCGGTGGGCCAGGGCACGGGCGAGGCGGTCAGCTGCGAGCGCGACGGGACCACCTGGTACCGGGCCTCGGCCGGACAGCACGAGTACGTCGTACCGGAGGACGGCCACCTCGTCCGGATCAGCGCCGCCGAGACCGCCGTCGACCGCGCCACCCTGCGGGCCGCCGCCCTCGCCGCCCATCGGCCCAGCGACGTCGAACTCGCCTTCCTCCTCCCGCCCCGCCACGGCGACAGGCCCCCGTCCCACGGCAAGCCGACCGAACGCGGTGACCTGCCCCCGGCCGGCGACGGAGCGCCGCGCGACGAGGTGGGTGCCTCGGGTTGAGCCCCACGCCCCGATGGCGTGACCGGCCGGCGGGGTGCGTCGGCGATCAGGACGTACTACCCCCGGCTACTGCGGCCCGAAGGCCGTCATGAAGCGGTCACGGAACGTGTCCATCCGCCATGTCGGCGTGGAGTCGGCGGGCTTGAGTCCGTCCGTCCAGCCCCAGTCGGAGATCTTCTCCAGCACCTCGGGGTCCTGGGCCACGATCGACACCGGCACGTCGTGGCTGGGGTTGTCGCCGGTGACCGTCTTGTTCGGCTGGTGGTCGCCGAGGAAGACCAGCACGGTGTCCTCGGAGCCGTACTCCGCGACGAAGTCGACGAGGCTGGTCACCGAGTACTGGATGGACTTGCGGTACTCGTCCCGGACGGCCAGCGGATCCTTCCAGACCTCCGTCGGGTCCTTGCCCTCGGCCTTCTGGAGGGAGTGGTAGACCGAGCCGTCACCGATGTCCTCCTCGGGGATCGTGCTCGGGATCGGCGCCCACGGGTTGTGGCTGGAGGTGAGGATGATCTCCGCCATCATCGGCTCCCGGTCCTTCCTGCCGTGCTCCAGCTCCTGGAAGGCCTTCAGCGTGTACTGGTCGGGCATGGTGGACCAACTGAACTTCGGCCCCTGGTAGCCCAGTTGGTCGGAGTCGTAGATGTGGTCCAGCCCGAAGTACTTGCCCTCGGGCCAGGTCTTCTGGGTGCCCGGCACGATACCGACCGTGCGCCAGGCGCCGGTGCGGCGGAACGCCTCGGTGAGGGTGAGCCGGTCGCTCGCGACGAGGTTGTTGTACCGCGACTGGTTCTTGATCCACAGACCGGACAGGAACGTGGAGTGCCCCAGCCAGCTGCCGGCGCCGGTGATGGGGGAGCGCAGCCAGCCGCTCCGCGAGGCGTATCCGGCGTCCTTCAGCTCCTGCGTCTTCTGCGTGAGGGTCTCACCGAGCGGTTCGCCCATCCGCGGGTCGTCGATCGCGGAACGGCCGTAGCTCTCGATGAACGTGATCAGTACGTCCTTGCCGCGCAGCCCCGTCAGCAGCTGGTCCGGCGGGACGTCGGCGAAGGCGTCCACCGCGGCCTGCTTGCGGAACGCCTCGCCGTCCTTCAGGCCCTCGCTCACCGCCTCGATCCGGTTCTCCACGAGGGTGGCGGCGCTGTGCGAGGCCACCGGTACGTCGGATATCTCCAGCGTCAGCGTCGAGCAGGTGATCCACGCGGTGCCCAGGACGAGGAGCGTACGGCTCGCCGTGTGCCGGTTGCGCACCATCAGCCTGCTCAGTCGTACGACCGCGAGCGTCATCAGCACGGGCAGCGCGAGCGCGAGCGCGATCACCCCGACGGTCGCGGCCTGGGCGGCAGCCCCGCCGAGCGAGTCCTTCATGAACGACTGCGCGTCGTCCAGCAGGATCCAGTCCAGCACCAGGTCGAAGGGGCGGTCCAGGGTCCAGTACGACCCCATGTCCAGCACCTTGACGATCACCAGGAGACCGAGCACCACGCCGACCGCCACGACCGCCACGCGGCGCGCCTTCGCGGGCAGCACCAGCAGCAGTCCCGCGACGAGGATGCCCTCCGCCGGGATCCGCAGGAAGCGGCCGAGGTCAAGCTCCGTGATGTCGTTCGGCACGAGGAGCGCGAACAGGACGAGCGCGAGGGCAAGCCCCGTCCCGGCCCAGGCGACGGCACGCGCGGCCCGGGGGTGCCTCGTGCGCCGGCCGGGGGAGGGGGAGGCGGCGGGCTCGGGACCGGACTCCGGGACCGAGGGGGATGCGGGGGCGGCCGCCTCGGGGTCGGGGTCCGGGGTGTCAGCCTCGGGTGCGAGGGTGGACGTTCCGGGTTCGGGGGTCGGGTCGGGGTTCTCCGGGCGCGCCTTGAGCCCGGGCTCGCGCGCCTCGGGTGTCTCCGCTTCGGCTCGAGTCTCGTCCGTTCCCGGCTCGGACTTCTCCGCCTCGGCTTGGCTCTTGGCCGTTCCCGCCTCGGGCGTCTCCGTCTTGTCCGTTGCCGTCTCGGCCTCCGTCTCGGCCGTTCCCGCCTCGGGCGTCTCCGTCCTGGCCCCGGTCCGAGCCGGTGCGGACGTGTGCTGCTCGGGCTCCTCCGTCGCGGTCCCGGCGCCGGGCGTTCCCCCCTCGGGTTCCTCCCTCGCGGCCCCCCTCCCGGCCTCCGCCCCGGCCTCCGCCCCGGCCTCCGCCCCCGCCTCCGCCCCCGCCTTCGGCTCCGCCGGCTCGGTCACCGCGACCGCGTCCCGTTTCGGAGGGGCGGCGTCCTCCGGGGCCTTGTCGTCGTCCGGAGCCGGAGTCGGTCCCGGAAGCTGCGGAGAGCGTATGTGCGACAACCCGAAGGTCCTTCCCTGTGGAGCATGTGGAGCTCAGTGCTGGTGGAGCGGAGCGGGCCGGGGCCGAGGGACCGCCGGGACCACCCGATTGGCCATCCCTATGCGTACGGTCCCACGACGCCAACCGTTCACCCGAACTCGGGTCCTCCGCAACCACTCCACCGAACCCCGCCGCACCCGGGCCGCACCCGCTCAGACCGGGCCGAGCACCCCCGTGCTGGCCCGTTCCACCAGGCGGGTCGACAACTCGGTGCGCGTCCCCTCCGGTTGGTCGCCCTCCATCATCCGCACCAGCAGCCGTAGCGCGGTCTGGGCCATCTCCGAGAGCGGCTGGCGGACGGTGGTCAGGCCGGGAGTGGCCCAGCGCGCCTCGGGCAGGTCGTCGAAACCGACCACGCTGATGTCGTCCGGCACCCGCAGCCCCCGCTCGGCCAGCGCCTCGTAGACACCGAGGGCCATCTTGTCCGAGCAGACGAACACGGCGGTCGGCGGCTCGGGAAGGTCGAGCAGCTGGAGCATGCGGTACCGGGCGGTGGTCTCCATGAAGTTGCCGTAACGGACGTAGTCCGGCCGGTACGGGATGCCTGCCGCCGTCAGCGCCGAGCGGTATCCCGCGACCCGGGCGCTGCTGCACATCTTGCGCCGGTACCCGGCGATCACGGCGATCCGCTCGTGGCCCAGGGACAGCAGATGGTCGGTGGCGGTCGTCCCGCCCTGCCAGTTGGCCGCGCCCACGGACACCACGCCGGGCGGCGGCTCCAGAACCGGGTCGATCAGCACGAACGGGATGCGGTGCTGGGTGAGCCAGGAGTACTGGGCGGGGGACAGTTCGGCCAGGTTGAAGAGCACGCCCGCCGAGCCGCGTGCGGTCAGCTTGTCGAACCAGCCGCGTTCGGGGCGGGCACCCCGGGTACGGGTCAGACCGGCCGAGACGACGACCTCCAGGCCGGCGTCGTGGGCGGCCTGTTCGACGCCGTGCAGAACGGCGCCCGACCAGGAGCTCTCCAGGGAGTGCACCACCAGGTCGACCATGCGCGGCGGCTTCGACGCCTCGAACCGGGGTCTGCGGACATAGCCGAGCCGGTCCAACGCCTCGGTGACCCGGCGCCTGGTCTCGGGGGCCACGTCCTCCCGGCCGTTGACCACCTTCGAGGCCGTGGGCACGGACACCCCGGCCTCGCGCGCCACCACCGCCAGCGTCGGCCCGGCCGTCGCGCTCCCGCCACGCACCATCGCGACTCCACCTCTCAGGGCCCGTCCCGAGGGCCGGTGAAATTTTCGAACAGAGCTCCGCACACGGCCGGATCCCGAGCCGCGTAGCAAGCGCTTCCTACGTTAAGCCCAACTCAACACGGCGGGAAGAAGCGGGGATTCAGAGGACCGCCTCAGCCAAAACTTTCGAAACCTCGAACAAGCGACGGGCGGGCCCGGTGAGTTCCTGACTACCGGACTTCCGCCGAGACCGGGTCGAGGTAGAAGACGCACTGGTCCGCGTCGAATTCGCCCACGTCGGCGACGAAGCGGAACATGTCGCCCGCGCCGACGGTGGCGGGGATCTTCTTGCCGGTCAGTCCGAGGTCGGAGACGCTGACGTCCTCGTACTTGAAGGCCGGGCCGACCGTCGTCTTCGGTCCCTTGTCGCCCGGGCCCAGGAGGATGTCGTAGCGGGTGTCGTAGTCGCCGTGGGGCGCCATGGCGACGATCGAGCCGTCGAACGCGATGGTCCGGCCCTCGTGCCTGGTCGCGAAGTCCCGGTTGACGTCGTCGCAGGAGTCCGCCTTCAGCAGCGCGGCGAACTCCGGGTCGTTGCGAGGTGTGATCGGACCGTTGGGAGCCGACTCGGACCCAGTCGGAGTCGGAGTCGGAGTCGGAGTCGGCTTGGCGGAAGCCGTTCTGCTCGCAGCGGCCGTCGACCCGTCCGACTCGTCCCTCTGCTCGCCTCCGTCGACGAGCGCGGAGGCGGCGCCGATGACGAGGCTCAGGACAACGAGGACGGCGGCCGCCACGCCGATCAGGAGCCACGGCACAGGCTTCTTCGGACGACGGAAGTGGAGGGCGGAGCGAAGGGTGCCCTGGGACTGCTCCACAAGCTCCCAGCCGTCCTTCCGCATCTTCGAGACCACCAGGCCGTCGGTGCCGCGAACCGTCCGCACGGTCTTGTGCTCGTACTTGATCTCGTCCGCCATGCCGCTCCGCGCCCCCCGAAATGGAACCGTTCGTACCAACCGCCCCGCGAGCTTACGGCCCTGGGGACTCCGTGAGGACTCGGCGTCATCGGCGTCGCCCTCGGCGGCGAGCAGCGCACGAAATTGCCCGGGCGGAGAACGGGGCCGGTCGCGCCGGGACTTCGCGGTCGCCCCGCCCCGTCACCTCACTCCGCCCCGCACACCAACCGGAACCCGCTGAAGTCCGCCGTGAACTCCGCCGCGACGAGGTCCTGGGCGTGGATCCCGGCCAGGGTGCCGGTGAAGCGCAGTCGGGGGCCGTAGTCGTCGGAGAGGTGGGTGAAGTCGAGGGGCGGCCCGACAGGGGTGCGCAGGCCGTCGCGGAGGTACCAGAAGCGGGCCTCCGCGCCGTCGACGCTCGCCCCCAGGGTGATCGGCCGACCCGGCTCGACCTCGACGACGGCCACCTGTCGGGCGCCGTCCCCGTCGCGCTCCAGGAGGCTGAGCACCGTACGGCCCTCGCCCCGCCACTGCTGGCCGCGCTGCGGTTCGCCCTCGGGCTCGGCCCAGGTCAGATCGAGGCTGAGGTAGGAGTCGGTGTTGTACCGCAGGGTCAGCCCCGCGGCCTCGCCGAAGGTGCGTGGCCGGGCCTCCACGGTGACCTCCACCTCCGCCCGGTGCTCGGTGATCCGCTGTGCCAGCACGCTCTGGTCCCACAGCGACTCGGGCCCCTGCCGGCCCCGCAGCCGTATCCAGCCGGGGCGGGTGGTCGTGTCGACCCACGAGGCGTCCGGTTCGGCCCGCAGACTGCTCCAGGGCCATGTCGGCAGTCCTTCGGACGAGGTACGCACGGTCTCGGGGGTCGCGGCGGGCGCCGCCCCGTCGGGCGCCCCCGAAGTCGGCGCCCCGGCAGCCGGTACCTCCACCTCCACCGCCGGATGCCAACCCCCCTGCCGCAGCCGGGGCCAGCCCTCGCTGTCCCAGGTCACCGCCTGGACGGCGGTCTCGCGGCCCAGCGTGCAGCGGATGCCGCGTGCGGTGTCCAGGGGGCGGGCGGTGAGGTGGCTCAGGAACCACTCGCCGGTCGGCGTCCGGACCAGTTCGGCGTGCCCGGCCTTCTGCAACGGCACCTTCGGGTCGTCCCGGGTCGTCAGCAGGGGCAGGTCGTCGAGTTCGTACGGTCCGGTCAGGGCGCGGCTGCGCGCCACCCGCACCCCGTGTTCGACCCCGGTGCCGCCCTCGGCGAGGACCAGGTAGAACCAGCCGTCGCGGATCAGGAGCTTGGGGCCCTCGATCAACCGGTCGTGCTGGAGCAGGAGATGGGTGTCGCCGAGGGGACGCAGGGTGGAGCGGTCCAGCTCGGTCAGGACGATCCCGGCGAACCGCCGGCCGCCGGGACGGTGGTCGCTCTGCATGTTGAGGAGCCAGAGCCGGCCCTCGTGGTGGAAGAGGGCGGGGTCGAAGCCATGGCTCGCGACCCGCCGCGGGGCGCTCCACTCGCCGCCCACCGCCGTCGCCGTACTGACGTACGTGTCGAGGTCGAAGTAGCGCGTGCCGACCGACCGCACGATCGTGTAGACCACCCAGAAACGCTCGCCGTCCCAGCTCAGTGAGGGCGCCCAGATGCCCGCCGAGTCGGGGACCCCCCGCAGCGAGCCGCCGGGGGCCGCTCCGCGCACATGACCGGCGTACTCCCAGTGCGCCAGGTCCCTGGACCGGTGCAGGGGGATCGTCGGGAACCACTCGAACGAACTGGTCGCCACGTAGTACCACTCGCCGACCCTGATCAGGGAGGGGTCGGGGGCGAAGCCACGGATGACCGGGTTGCGGGCCACGGTCACGGCCCGCCGCGCGTCGGCGGTCACTTGAGCGCCCCCAGCGTGACGCCCGTCCGCCAGTAGCGGCGCATCGCGGTCATCATGATCGCCAGCGGGACGATGGAGAGGAGGGCGCCGGTCAGGACGAGGCTGGTCACGTCGATGCCGGACTCGGCGCGCTTGCCCGTCCAGTTGTAGAGGCCGAGGTTGAGGGTCCAGTTCTCCTCGCCGCGCAGGACGGTGAGGGGCAGGAAGAAGGCGTTCCAGGTGTTGACGAAGGCCAGCAGGAAGACCGTCGCGCCGCCCGTGGTCATCATCCGCAGCACGATGCTGAAGAAGATGCGCAGCTCACCGGCGCCGTCGATGCGCGCCGCCTCCAGCAGTTCGAAGGGGATCGTCGCCTCGGTGTAGACCTTCGCCAGATACACGCTGAAGGGGTTGATGAGGCAGGGGATCAGCATCGCCCAGGGAGTGTCGACCAGGCCGATCTTCGAGAACATCAGATACAGCGGAAGCGTGAGCAGGGCGATGGGGATCAGGAAGGAGCCCACCACGGCCGCGAAGACCACGCCCCGGCCGGGGAAGTCGAAGCGGGCCAGGCCGTAACCGGTTGCCAGGGCGATGAACGTGCCGCCGAGGGAGCCGACACCGGCGTACAGGAACGAGTTGGCCGTCCAGCGCAGGAAGATGCCGTCCTCGTAGGTGAACAGCTGGTGCAGGTTGTCCCAGAGGTGCATGCCCGAGAACCACAGGCCGTTGCTCTGGTACAGCCCGACCTGGTCCTTCGTGGCGGCGACGATCAGCCACCACACGGGGAACAGGCTGTAGACACTGGCCAGGATCAGGCCGAGCAGGATGAAGCGCTGGCCGCCGCGCCCGCGCGAGGCGGGGTCGGGGCCGGCGATCCGCCGTACGGGGGGCGAGCCGGACCTCCCCGACTCGGCGGACTTCGCCGGGGCGCTGGGGGAGTCGGTGGTCGTGGCCATCAGTCGACCTCCTTCGAGGTCAGCCGGTAGAAGAGGAGGGAGGCGACGCCGAGGATCAGGGCGAGGAGCACCGACAGGGCGGCGGCGTACTGGTAGTTGCCCGCGTTGAACGCCTGGTTGTAGATGATCATGATGGGGGTGAAGCTGCCGTCGACGGTCTCGGGGGTGATGTTCCGGAACAGCGCCGGCTCGTTGAAGAGCTGCAGCATCTGGATGATCGACAGCAGACCGGTCAGCACCAGCGCCGCGCGCACGAACGGGATCTTGATGCTCAGGGCGATCCGCATCTCGGAGGCGCCGTCGAGGCGGGCCGCCTCGAACAACTCGCGGGGCACCCCCTGGAGCGCCGAGTAGATGATCACCATGTTGTAGCCGATGCCGTGCCAGGTGAGCAGATTGCCGATGGACGGCCACACCATGGAGGGCGCGAAGAAGTTCCAGTCGAACCCGAGGAAGTCGCCCATCGGGGTCAGCGGGCCCACGGCCGGGCTGTACAGGTTGACCCACACGATCGCCGCGACGACACCGGGGATCATGTAGGGGACCAGCAGCACGATCCGGAACCGGCCTGCGGCCTTCGCGGTGAGCGCGTCCAGGAACAGCGCCAGCACCAGGCTGATCAACAGCATGAAGGGGATCTGCACGCAGGCGAACAGCACCACCCGCAGGATCGAGCCCATGAACGCCGAGTCGGTCAGCCCCAGCTGGTAGTTGTCGAACCCGGTGAACTCCCGGGTCGCGCCACCGAGGCCGAGCCCGGACCGCTTCTCCTGGAACAGCGACTCGTAGACCGCGTAGGCGATGGGCAGCAGATAGAGGAAGACGAATCCGAGCTGGAAGGGCACCGTGAACGCGGCACCCTTCCAGCGTTGGGAGCGAATCATCGAAGGATGCCTCAGCCCTTGACGTTGATGCCGCGCGACTTCAGGTCCTCGACCGTCCACTCCTGCATGTGGGCGAGCAGGTCGGTGACCTTCTGCTCCTTGCCGACGACCTTGCCCCACTCGCTCTGCAACTCGGTGAACATGGCCGTCCAGTTCGGGCCGTAGACCCAGTCCGTGGTGACGGTGCCCAGGCTGTCCGTGACGATCTTCTTGGCCGGCTCGTAGTTGTCGCCCAGCAGCTTCTCGGAGATCGCCTCGGCGACGAACGAGTCACTGTCGGCCAGGCCCGGCATCACACCGCTGCCGGTCTCGGGGCTCGCCATCGACTTCACCGCGCCGGGGTCCGTGGACAGCCACAGGGCCGCCTCCGCCGCCTGCTTCTTGTGCTCGCACTGCTCGGTGACCAGGTTCATGCCACCGCTCTGGTTGGTGCCGGCCGGAGTCTTCGCCGCCTCCCCCTTGTACGTCGGCCACGGGGTGAGCGCCCAGTCGCCGAAGGAGTCGGTGAAGTTCTGCACCATGCCGGCCATCTGCCAGGTGGAGATCTGCCGGGTGACCGTGCCGCCCTTGTCGTAGTTGCGCTGCACGGCCGCGTAGTCGGCGAAGGAGAGCTTGGAGTTGAGGTCGCCGTCGATGATCTGCTGGATCACGTCGGCCGCCTTGAGGCTGCCCTCGTCCTGGAAGTTCACCTTCCAGGAGTCGCCGTCGATCGCGTACCAGTGGGCGCCGGCCTGCATGGCCAGCACCTCCAGGGTGCTCGGGTCCTCACCGGCGTAGTTGGTGATGTGGATGCCGTGCTTCTTCAGGACCTTGCCCGCGGCGATGAAGTCGTCCCAGGTGGCCGGGGCCTTCAGGCCGTACTTCTCGAACACGTCGGTGCGGTAGATCGTGAACGCGGGCGCCGAGCTGGTGGGCACGCCGTAGACCTTGCCCTGCACCTGGACACCGGCCCACGCGCCGGCGTTGAACTTGTCGGCGCTCGACCCGACGTACTCGGTGATGTCGGCGAGCGCGCCCTGCGACACCCAGGTCGTCACGTACTCGGCGGTGTTCTGCACCAGACAGGGCGCGTTGCCCGCCTTCACCGCGTTGCTGAGCTGCTTCTGCATGGTCAGCTGGTCGGTGACCTTGGTGTACTTGAGCTGGACGTCCTTGTGGGCGGCGTTGAACGACTTGACGAGGGCTTCCTGGCCGTTGGCCCAGCCCCAGAAGGGGAGGGTGACCGGGCCGGTGGCTCCCGACGAGCCGTCGTCGCCCGAGCCCGAACCGCCGCACGCGGCGAGCAGACCTGTCAGTGCCACACTCGCGACGGCGATGCGGGCGAACCTTCTCCGGGGGCTGCTGGAGTTCATCGAACGGTCATCCTTCGAGACGTAGACGATCGCGGAAGGGGGAGCGAGGGGCGGCTCGGTGGGGCGACTGCGAGCGAGGCGGACCGTCAGCTCGGGTCTCGGGACCCCTGCGGAACGTTGTAGTAAACGGTTGCTGTGAAACGTAGGTCGCCTGATCGGCTCCACGCAAGAGCGCGACGGCAAATTGTTACGCCGGATGGTCGTCAGGGTTGCCGGAAGCCGTCGCCCGGTGGCCGTCGGGTTACGGTGAGTGCGCAGGTCAGAGACGCGCCGATCAGAGTGCGGCCATCGGTGGGAGGGTGCGCACGGCGATCGATGGCGTGAAAACGTTTACGTAACGGAGGGCGCGCGGACGTGGTCGCCCCCCGCTCCCGGCGGCCCCACGGACTGCCGTACGACCACATGCGTGCCCAGCACCAGATGGGCGGCGTCCCCGCCCCGGCGCCGTCCGCCGCCCTGACGGCGGTCGGCCACCGCGCGCAGGGCGGCACGGCCCATCTCCTCGTACGGGACGTGCACGGTGGTGAGCTGCGGTGTCAGCTGGCCGGCGAGCGGGATGTCGTCGTAGCCGACCACCGAGACGTCCTCGGGAACCCGCAGCCCTGCGGCCCGCAGCGCCCGGGCGGCCCCGGCGGCGACCACGTCGGTGCCCGCCAGCACCGCCGTGAACGTCTCGCGCTGCCGCAGACTCTCCTCGACGGCCCCGTAGCCGTGCTCGTAGTCGTAGTACCCGTGCCGCACCAGCCCGGGGTCGAACGGCACCCCGTACGTCTCGAAGGCCCGCCGCGCGCCCCGCAACCGGCCCTGCGCGGTGGTGAGTTCGGCATGACCCGGCAGCACCAGAACCCGGCGGTGCCCGGCGGACAGCACATGGCTCGCCATGGCGTAGGCGCCGCCCTCGTTGTCGTAGTCGACCGTGGTCGCCGGGACCTCGCCCTCCAGCGGAGGCCTGCCCACCAGGACCAGATGGGAGCCGGCCGCGTCGAGCGAACGGGCGAACCTGGCCATGCGCAGCTGGTACGCGTCGTGGTCGTAGGCGCCGCCCAGCAGGATCACCGCCGCCACGCCCTGCCGGCGCATGAGGCGCAGCAGCGCCAGTTCGCGCTCCGGATCGTCACCGGTGGTGCCGACCAGGGTGAGCCAGCCGCGCAGGGAGGCCGCGCTCTCGACGCCCTTGGCCACATGGGTGAAGGCGGCGCCGGTGATGTCGTTGATCAGGACGGCCACGGTGGGGGTGCCGCCGCCGGCCAGGGAACTGGCGTGGGCGTTGGTGACGTAGTCCAGCTCCCGGACCACCGTCAGCACCTTGCGGCGCAGCTCGTCCGAGACCGGGTAGGTGCCGGACAGCACGCGCGAGACGCTGGCCACCGAGACCCCGGCCCGTCGGGCCACGTCGCGGATGGTCGTCCGGCCCGGCTCGCCGGGCGCCTTGCGCCGGCTCACCGCGCCGCTCCTTCGGCATCGTGTCCTTCCCGCGGGACGGCCGCGGCGGGAGGTGCGGGAGGTGCGGGGACGCGTGGGGGCACGGGTCAGGCGACCCGGGCCAGATCCGTGTGCCGTACCTCGTGGGCCGGTGGCAGTCCCGAGGCGAGACGCTCCAGCTCCTCGACGACGGTACGGCCGAGGCGCTCCAGCTCGTTGCCGAGGGAGCCCGCGATGTGCGGGGTGAGGAAGACGTTGGGGAGGTGGTAGAGCGGGGAACCGACAGGCAGCGGTTCGGGTTCGGTCACGTCCAGGACCGCGCTGAGCCGGCCGGAGAGCAACTCGTCGGTGAGCGCCTCGGGGTCGACGAGGGCGCCCCGTGAGGTGTTGATGAGGACACCGCCGTCCCGGATGAGCGCGAGTCTGCCGCGGTCGAGCATGCGATAGGTCTCGGGGATGTCGGGGGCGTGCAGGCTGACGATGTCGCTGGTGCGCAGCAGGTCGTCCAGGGCCAACGGCTCGGCGCCCAGTGCGGCGGCCCCCGCCGTGTCGACGTAGGGGTCGTACAGCGAGACGGCGAAGTCGAACGGCTTCAGGAGTTCCAGGAGCCGGCGACCGACGCGCGAGGCCCCGATGACCCCGACCCGTCGGCCGACGTTGCCGATGGCGGCGGTCTCGGCGGGGGAGGGGTAGGTGTGGGTCCTGCGGAAGCGTTCGCGCTGGTCGAAGGCGTCCTTTCCGGCCAGCAGGATCATCGCCAGCGTGTACTCGGCGACCGGCAGCGCGTTGCCGGCCACCGCGCTGGAGACGGTGACCCCGCGCTGCCAGAGGGCTTCGCCGACCAGCGCGCGGACCGAGCCGGCGGCATGCAGGACGGTACGCAGCCGGGGCGCCGCCGCCAGTACCCGCGTGTCGAGGTGCGGACAGCCCCAGCCGGTGATCAGCACCTCGGCGCCGGCCAGCGCGGAGGCGGCCACCGGATCCGTGAAGTCCCGCACCACGACCTCGGGATCGATCTCGACCACCTCCCGCAGCCGTGCCATGAGCGGAGGGGGGAAGAGCAGGGGCAGGTGCACCGGATCCATGGCGAACACGGCTCGCGTCGACTGGGCGCTGGGCATGACTCTCCTGGAGAGCAGGGGGTGGACGCAGGGACTGCTTGCGGGAACAGTTTCAGAAAACGTCTTCTACCGTAGATCCGGTTCCGACGGACGGTCAATCGTCGCGATCGGGTGTCGCGCTCCGGGGCTCGCCCGAGGCCGTCTGCATAGGCGCAGGTCGTGCGGCTACGGCAGAGGGCGGGGGTTGGGCGGTTGGAAGATCTCCGTCGGCTCCCAGAGGGCGAGGGGTGTCCGCCGTGACGGAAGGGGCGGCTGATGTCCTGATCTGGCGTAATCGATTACCCCATGGGCCCAGGTTGCCATGTGGCCGGCTGTCGAAACGGCCGAGGAGATACGGCTCCGGAAGGGGATCAGGATCTCGGCCCTACGACAACCGGTTCCAGCGGGGCGACGGAGTCCGAGCTCGTGACCCGACTCGCGTGGTGACCGGAAACCGCAGCCGATTCGGCGCATTCGCCCTGGTCGCACCGAGGTCCGCCGCCGCTCGGAGTGGTATCCGGCCATGTCCCGGGGGTTACGCGGAGTTTTCGAAAACTGGTCGAGCCTCTTGACGCGGTTTGCGGTCAGGAACAAGCTCTGCCCCGTCGGCCGGTAGAAACCGGTTGTTGTCCGAGGGGTGGTCACTGCTCGTGGAGGTGAGGTGCCCATGCATACCCAGGCCGGTGGTCCCCTGAGCCGCCGTCGA
Source organism: Streptomyces gottesmaniae (assembly GCF_031845845.1). NCBI lineage: Bacteria > Bacillati > Actinomycetota > Actinomycetes > Kitasatosporales > Streptomycetaceae > Streptomyces > Streptomyces gottesmaniae. Next base: position 27,096 of record NZ_JAVRFJ010000061.1, on the reverse strand, counting down.
TTCCTCGCCCTCTCGGCGGCCGGTGTCACGGCCGGCGGGGCGGCTCTGAACGGCTGTGCGCTCCCCGTGGCCGGTGGTGTCGGCGGCTCGGACGAGACCGTCACGCTGATGGTGAAGGCCGAGGACATCTCCCCGGAACTGATCAGGCAGGCCCGGCGTGACCTCGGCATCCGCATCGTCACGGTGAGGTACGACATCACCAAGCTGATCGCGATGCTGACCAGCGGGAACCCACCCGATCTGGTGCGCGGCGTGGGCGCCGTGGACACGCCGTACTACGCGGCGCGTGACGTGGCCGAGGAACTGGACCCGTACTTCGCCGCGAGCACCGTGCTGAAGGCCGACGACCTCGACCCGGTCAACGACCTGTGGCGCTACGACGGCCGCACCCAGGGCAAGGGGCCGCGCTACGGGATGGTGAAGGACTTCTCCCAGGACTCCATGTACTGGTACAACACCGCGCACTTCGACGAGGCGGGCATCGCGTACCCACCCCCGTCCGAGCCGGTCACGTACGAGGAGTGGCTGGACCGGGCCGAGCGGCTCACCCGGCGGAGGAACGGTCAGACCATCGTCTTCGGCGGCAGCTACAACGGTCTGTACGAGGCCACCAACCTCTCGACCCTGACGGCGGCCGCCGGTGGCAGCCTCTTCGACGACGACCTCGCCCGGATCGACTTCACCACCCCGGAGGCCCGTAGGGCACTGGGCTGGTACATCGACTACTGCCGGACCAGGGTGGGCCCGAGCGCGATCCAGCCCGACCCCAACGCCTGGGACGGGCCCACCTACCAGGCGGGCCGCATGGCCATGAGCAACAGCGGCTACTGGCTCGGCGGGATGATCAACACCGACGAGAAACTGGCGAAGGTGTCCCGGCTGGCTCCCGCCCCGGTCTTCGCGGGCGGCGCCCGGGTCAGCCCCTGCCAGGGCGGCACCGGTTTCTGGATGCCGAGGAAGGCACGGAACAAGGACGCCGCCTGGCGGGTCTTCGAGTGGTTCTTCGGCGAGGCACCGGCCAAGGCCCGCGCGGGCGGCGGCTGGGGCATCCCGAGCCTGAAGTCGCTGCGGCCGCTGATGCCGGCCGAACACGACCACCAGCGCCGGGTGCTGGCGGCACAGGAGGCCGAGTTGCAGCACTTCTCGGTGATCTCCTTCACCCCCTACATCACGGCGGAGGGCTTCAAGGCCCTCTTCAACCAGGTGGCACCGGCGGCGATGAAGGGCGAGATCTCCGTCGACACCCTCGCCGGGCGCCTCAACTCCACCGTCAACGAACAGCTCGACCGCGGGAAGGAGCAGGTCGGATGAGGGCCGAGGGGACACCCTCCGCGGCGACGCGCGGGGTGACCGGCGTCCGGGTGGCACCGGCGGCCGCCGCCCGGTCGGCCGGGAACCGGCCGCCCACCTCGATGTCCACCCGCAGGCACCGGGCGTTCTACATGTTCGCCGCGCCCTGGATCGTCGGTTTCCTGCTGCTCACGATCGTCCCGATGGCGTACGCGCTGTGGCTGAGCCTCACCACCTACGACGGGATCTCGCCGCACTGGCGGTTCATCGGGCTCGCCAACTACCGAGAGCTGTTCGCCGACCCGGTGACGTGGGACGCCCTCGGCCGTGCCGGGCTGTTCGCGCTGACCTCGGTGCCGCTGTCGATCGTCGCCGGACTCGGGCTCGCCGTCCTGATCAACCGGCCGCTCCGAGCACGGGCGCTGTTCCGCACCCTGCTCTATCTGCCGGCCGTCGTACCGCCGGTGGGCGCCGGCCTCGCCTTCAAGTCGCTCTTCGACCAGAACTCCGGCGCGGCCAACGGGGTGCTGAACATCTTCGGCATCGACGCCCTCGGCTGGCTCGCGGATCCGTACGCCCGCTACGTCCTGCTGATGACGGTGCTGTGGACCGCGGGCAACGTCATGATCATCTCGCTGGCCGGGCTCCAGGACGTGCCCCGTGAACTCCACGAAGCGGCCCGGATCGACGGGGCGAGTGCCTGGCGGACCTTCCGCAGTGTCACCGTGCCGCTGCTGTCGCCGGTGCTGCTGTTCCAGACGGTGACCGGGGTGATCGCCTCGGTGCAGACCATCATGCCGCTGCTGCTGGCCGCCGAGCCCACCACGGGCGGCGTCACCGCGATCCCGCAGTCCACCTACATGTACATGATGCATGTGTTCGCCGAGTACTTCGCGCTCGGCCGCTACGGCTACGCCTCCGCGCTGCTGTGGGTGCTCTTCGTCCTGATCCTCGTCGTCACCGGTCTCATCTTCCGGTTCACGTCGGGCGTGGTGTTCTACAACGTCGATCCGGAGGCGAAGAAGTGACCGTCACCAGCGACACCGCCGGCACCTCCGACACTCCCGGCACCTCGGATTCCGCCCGCACCTCCGGTTCCGCCGTCGTGCGCGGCACCGCTGCCACCGGCCGGTCCCCCCGCCCGTCCGGCTCCCCGGGCGGCTCCCCACCGGTCGCCGTACGGCTGCGTACCGGCCGGCTCGTTCTCTACACCGTGCTCGTCGTCGTCACCGGGCTGTTCCTCGGCCCCTTCGGCTGGCTGGTCCTCACCGGGCTGAAGACCTCCGCCGAGACGGCCGCGGCGCCGGTGCACTGGCTGCCCGCGGACTTCCAGTGGCACAACTTCGCCGACGCGTTCCACCTGGTCGACTTCCTCGGCTACGCCCGCAACTCCCTGATCATCGCCTTCCTCTACGCCAGCCTGGTCACCCTGAGCTCGGCCTGGGTCGGCTACGGCTTCGCCCGTCTGGACGCACCCGGGAAGAAGACGCTGTTCGGCGTGCTGCTCGGCTCGATGATGCTGCCCCAGATGATCACGCTGCTGCCGACCTACCTGATCTTCGCCCGGCTCGGCATGGTCGACACCTACTGGCCCTGGGTGCTGTGGGGCCTCGCGGCGGCGCCGTACCTCGTCTTCCTCTTCCGGCAGTTCTTCGCCGGGCTGCCCCGGGAGCTGGAGGAGGCCGCGATCGTCGACGGCTGCGGCTACGCCACGATCTTCTGGCGGATCTTCCTGCCGCAGTCCTGGCCGGTGCTCTCCGCCAGCTTCGTGATCGCCTTCACCTGGACCTGGGGCGACTACATCGCACCCCAGCTCCTGCTGTCCACGGACCGTTCCACCCTCGCGGTCGCCGTGATGTCCACCTACGTCACCTCCGCCGGCACGCCCGTCACCCACCTCCAGGCCGCCGCCTCGGTGATGTACGTCGTCCCCATCCTGCTGATCTTCCTCGTCGCCCAACGCGGCTTCATCGCCGGGACGTCCACCTCCGGACTGAAGTAGGTCCCGCCCCCGGCACCGCAGTCGCCCACCGAACCCCTCGACTCCCCTCGCACACAAGGACGTTGCCATGAACGAAACCCAGGGCCCGGGTCTGTCCCGACGCACCCTCCTCCAGACCGCCGGCGCCGCGGCCGCGGCGTACACCCTGCTCGGAACGGCCACCGGCACCGCGAGCGCGGACACCGCCACCGCCGGCGCGGCCGACGGACCGAGAACCGACCGGCTGGTGGTGCACCCCGTCCCGACCGGGCTGCCCCTGAACACCAGCTTCTCGGTCAAGGCCCGTACGCCGGACGGCGAGTGGCAGCCGGTGCCCGTCATCCGGGCGCGCACCAAGACCATCAACGAGAAGACCGGCGCGGGCGTCGTCCGCAGCTCCTCGGTGGCCAACCTCGACTTCCGCGGCACCGTGGAGGTCCAGGTCACCTCCTCCAAGGGCGCCATCGCCTCCGCGCGGATCCGCCCCCTGTCGTACGACATCGCCCACGAGGTGAGCGGGGACACCGTCACCTTCAGCCTCACCGAGCCGCGCAACCTCTCCATCGAACTCGGCGACGCCGACGGAGACGCCTTCGACCTCTACGACAACCTCCAACTGCACGCCAACCCGATCGAGAGGTGGCGGCCCGAGGAGGACGACCCGGACGTCATCTACTTCGGACCCGGCATCCACACCGTCCCCGACAACGTGGTCAAGGTGCCCAGCGGCAAGACCGTGTACCTGGCCGGCGGCGCGGTCCTCAAGGCCCGCGTGGAGTTCAGCCACGTGGAGAACGCCCGGCTGCTCGGCCGGGGCATCATCTACGACTCGGACGCCGCCACGCTGGTCGCCTTCTCCAAGAACATCGAGATCGACGGCATCCTCGCCCTCAACCCCAAGACCGGCTACTCCTGCACCATCGGCCAGTCGCAGCAGGTCACCGTCCGCAACCTGCACTCCTACAGCTTCGGCCAGTGGGGCGACGGCATCGACGTCTTCAGCAGCGAGGACGTGCTCATCGAGGGCGTCTTCATGCGCAACAGCGACGACTGCATCGCCATCTACGCCCACCGCTGGGACTACTACGGCGACTGCCGCAACATCACCGTCCGCGACTCCACCCTCTGGGCCGATGTCGCCCACCCCGTCAACATGGGCACCCACGGCAACCCCGAGAAGCCCGAGACCATCGAGAACATCGTCTTCAGCGGCATCGACGTGCTCCAGCACCGCGAGCCCCAGGTCCTCTACCAGGGCTGTTTCGCCCTCAACCCCGGCGACAGCAACCTCATCCGCAACGTCCGTATCCAGGACGTCCGCGTGGAGGACTTCACCTGGGGCCAGTTGCTCAACATGCGGGTGATGGCCAACCGGTACAACGCCTCCCCGGGACGCGGCATCGAGGACGTGTACGTCCGCAACCTGACCTACCACGGCACGCACGCCTCCATGGCGATCCTGACCGGCTACGACGCGGACCGCCCGATCAAGAACCTGACCTTCCAGAACCTGTCGGTCAACGGCACGGTCGTGCACGACAAGATGAAGAAGCCCGGCTGGTACCTGACGACCGACATGGTCCCGATGTTCGCCAACGAGCACGTCAAGAACCTCCGCTTCCTCGACGCCGACACGGCGGCCGCCACCACCGCGCCGGAGATCACCAGCGCGGGCGAGGTCACGGCCATCGCCAAGCGGGTCTTCAACCACCTGGTCACCGCGAGCGGGCTGCCCACGTCGTTCGCCGCCGAGGGACTGCCCGGGGGTCTGTCGTTCGACACGAGGACGGGCCTGATCTCCGGTGTCCCGTTCCGCCCCGGCTCCTGGACGGTCACCGTGTCGGCCACCAACAGCGCCGGCACGGCCACCCAGTCCCTCACGCTCACCGTGCGGCACCCGTAGGACCAGGAGAGACATCCGTGCTTCCCCTCAGCAGAAGGTCGTTCCTCGGCGCGGCCACCTTCACGGCCGCGGCCGGCGCCGGAATCCTGTCGGCCGCCTCCGCCGCCTCCGCCGCCTCGGCCTCTGCCGCGTGGGCGGGCTCCGCCGAGGCGACCCGCACCTTCAGCCACCCGGGCCTCCTGCACAGCGCGGCCGACCTGGACCGGCTGAAGCGCGCGGTCGCGGCGAAGGAGTCGCCGATCCACGAGGGCTATCTCGTCCTCGCGGCCCACGCCCGGTCCAAGGCGACGTACACCGTGCAGAACACGGGGCAGATCACCTCCTGGGGGCGCGGCCCCACCAACTTCATGAGCCAGGCCGTCGCCGACTCCGCCGCCGCGTACCAGAACGCGCTGATGTGGTGCGTGACGGGCGAGCGGGCCCACGCCGACAAGGCGCGGGACATCCTCGACGCCTGGTCCTCCTCGCTCACCATGATCACGGGCGCCGACGGTCCGCTCGGCGCGGGACTGCAGGCCTTCAAGTTCGTCAACGCCGCCGAGCTGCTGCGGCACACCGGGTACGACGGCTGGGCGGAGGCGGACATCGCCCGCTGCGAGCGGTCGTTCCTCGACGTCTGGTACCCGGCGGTCTCCGGCTACATGCTCTACGCCAACGGCAACTGGGACCTGACGGCCCTGCAGACCGTCCTGGCCATCGGCGTGTTCTGCGAGGAACCCGTCCTCTTCGAGGACGCGCTGCGGTTCGCCGCGGCGGGCGCCGGCAACGGCAGCGTCCGCGGTCGGATCGTCACGGCCGCCGGCCAGGGCCAGGAGTCCGGCCGCGACCAGGGGCACGAGCAGCTCGCGGTCGGCCTGATGGGCGACGCGGCGCAGGTGGCCTGGAACCAGGGCGTGGACCTGTGGGGCTTCGACGGCAACCGTCTCCTGGCGAACGCCGAGTACGCCGCCCGCTACAACCTCGGCGGCGACGTCCCCTTCACCCCCGACCTGGACCGCACCGGCAAGTACATCAAGAAGACCGTCTCGGCCGTCGGCCGCGGCAATCTCCCGCCGGTCTACGAGATGTACCTCGCCCACTACGCCGGGGTGCGCGGCCTCGACACCCCCGCGACGAAGGCGGCGGTCTTCCGGGGCACGGGGGGCGCCCGCTTCGTCGAGGGCACCAACGACGACCTCCCGAGCTTCGGCACCTTCGCCTACGCGGGGGCCACGGCCCCCGCGTCGACACCCGCACCGGAGCCCCCGGCCGGGGTCACGGCGGTGGGCGCCCCCGACGCCGTGACCGTGGCCTGGCTGCCGTCGGCCTGGGCCACCGGGTACACCGTCCGGCGCTCCACCCGCCCCGAGGGCCCGTACGAGGAGGTCGCCACCGGCCTCGACGAGCCGACGTACACCGACGCGGAGGTGCGCCGGGGACGGACGTACTACTACACCGTCGCCGCCTCCAACTCACGTGGCGACAGCGGTGGTTCCAGCCCCGCCGCCGCCTCCGCGGGCCTCCCCGGGCCCTGGGGCGCCCAGGATCTGGGGACGGTGCGGATCCCGGGTTCGGCCCTGTTCGACGGCGAGCGGTTCGTGCTCCGGGCCAGCGGTACGGCGGACACGTACCACCTGGCCCATCTGCCGCTGCGGGGCGACGGCACGGTCACCGCCCGGATCGTGTGGCCGCTCAGCTCCCAGTACTCCAAGATCGGCGTCACCCTCCACGACGCCCTCGACGCGGACGCCGCGCACGCCTCGATGCTGATCCAGGGTCTCCCGCTGCACACCTGGAGCGGCGTGTGGACCGTCCGGAAGGCGGCCGGGGCCGACCTCTCGGCGACCGGCAGCACACCCGTGCCGCCCGCCCAGCAGCAGGCCATCACCACGGCCGCCGCGTTCCCGATCTCCGGCCTGGGCGCGCTCCCGGAGTCGGCGACCCCGCTGGAAGCCCCGTACGTCGAGGGCGCGGGCGACGGCTACCGGCTGCGGGCACCGTACTGGGTGCGGGTGACCCGGAAAGGCCGCCGCTGCACCGGGGAGATCTCGCCGGACGGCGTCCGGTGGACCGAGGTCGGCAGCTCCGAGGTCGACCTGGGGCGGACCGTGCACGCCGGACTGGTCCTCACGTCCTGTCTGGGTGTGGACGAGGAGTACGCCGACTCCGGCACCGGCGCCTTCGACAACGTCACCGTGACCTCCGCCGCCGGGGAAGAGGTCTGGTCGGTGGCCCGCCCCGTACGACAGGTCACCGACCTCAGGGCCACCACCGGGGCCGACGCGGTCGAACTGACCTGGACCGATCCCGACCTCTCCGCCCGCTACCGGGTGCGGCGCGCCACCGCCGTCGACGGCACCTACCGGACGATCGCGAGCGGGGTCGCCCCGGTCGGCTTCGGCGCCCGCCTCCGGTACACGGACGCCACCGGCACCCCCGGCACGACGTACCACTACGTCGTCACGAAGACCAACGAGGCCGGACAGGGCCCCCGTTCGGAGCCGGCCTCCGCGCGGATGCCGTCCCCCACCGCGCCTCGACTCACCTCCGCCCCCAAGGCGTTCGCCGGCCGGGGCGTCCCCTTCCAGTACCTGATCCGGGCCTCGCACACCCCCGTACGCTTCGGCGCGAGCGGACTCCCCGAGGGCCTCCGCGTCGACGAACGCAGTGGTCTGATCTCCGGAACCCCCACCCGGACCGGCGAGTTCACCGTCACCACCACCGCGGGCAACGCCGCGGGCGAGGCCTCCGGCACGCTCACCCTGACCGTCGGTACACCGCCGCCCGCCCCCTGGTCGTACGGCGACCTCGGCGACGTCGTCCTCGACGAGCGCGCCTTCGGGACCCTGGGCGTGGTCGCGATCCGTACCCCCGGCCATACGGCGTACGAGGAGGACGGGACCTTCGTCGTACGGGGCGCCGGCGTCGACCTGTCCGTCAACAACCAGGGCATGACAGGGCAGTTCGTGCGACGGCCGGTCACCGGCGACTGCGAGGCCACCGCCCGGCTGGTCTCCCGTACCGGCGCCGTCGCCGACCGGGTCGGGTTGGTGATGGCCAAGTCGCTGTCACCGTTCGACCAGGCGGCCGGGGCGATCGTCAGCGGCGGGACGAGCGCCCAGCTGATGCTCCGGACGACCGTGGCCGGGCGGTCGACGTTCACGGGCGGTGCCACCGTCGCCGCCCCCTGCCTGCTGCGGTTGAGACGCGTCGGGACCGCGTTCTCCGCGGCGGTGTCCACAGACGGAGGAGTCACCTTCACCCCCCTCGCCGACGGAGAGATCCCCGGCTTCGGTGACGCCCCCTACCACGTGGGCCTGGTGGTCTGCTCCCGCGACCCCCTGGCCCACGTCACCGCGCGATTCAGCGAGGTGAGCATCACCCCCCTCTAGTGCCTGGCGGGTCCCTCGGGGCCCGCGAGGCTCCTCCATGGAATGGAGACAAGCAATGAGCCGCACTTCCCCCCACACGAGCCCCGAAGGGCCCGCCCCCGAGGGCGAGTTGAGCCGCAGAGGTCTGCTGCGGACCGCCGGTGGTCTCACCGCCGCCCTCGCGCTGGGCGCCGCCTCCTCCGTAGCGACGACGGCGGAGGCGGCCCCGGCCGCCTTCACCCATCCCGGCATGCTGCACGCCTACGGCGAACTCAACCGCGCCAAGGTGCGGGTGGCCGCCGGGGACGACCCGTGGCTGTCCGGCTGGAACCGGCTGACCGCCAACTCCCACTCCGCGAGCACCTGGACGGCCAGGCCGCAGGCCACCGTCATCCGCGGCGGCACCGGCGAGAACTACGGCATCCTCTACAACGACATCCACGCCGCCTACCAGAACGCGCTGCGCTGGAAGATCGCCGGCACCACCGCCCACGGCGACGCGGCCGTCCGCATCCTCAACGCCTGGTCGTCGACGCTCACCACCGTCACCGGCAACGCGGACCGGTTCCTGGCCGCCGGGATCTACGGCTACCAGTTCGCGAACGTCGCCGAGCTGATGCGCGGCTACGGCGGGTTCGACCTGGAGCGGTTCAAGACGATGATGCTCAACGTCTTCTACCCGCTCAACAACCAGTTCCTGAACAACCACAACGACGCCTGCGTCACCAACTACTGGGCCAACTGGGACCTGTGCACCATGAACTCGATCCTCGCGATCGGGATCCTGTGCGACGACGGCGCCAAGTACGACCAGGCCGTGAACTACTTCAAGAACGGCGCGGGCAACGGCGCGATCCGCAGGGCCGTGCCGTTCCTGTACGACAGCCAGGGCCTCGCCCAGTGGCAGGAGTCCGGCCGCGACCAGGGGCACACGATGATGGGCATGGGCCAGATGGGAGCCTTCTGCGAGATGGCCTGGTCCCAGGGCGAGGACCTCTACGGCTACGACAACAACCGGTTCATGAAGGCCGCCCAGTACGTCGCCAAGTACAACCTCGGCGAGGACGTGCCCTTCACCGCCTACACCTGGGGCACCGGCCAGAACTGCGCCCAGCAGACCCACACCGTGATCTCGTCCAGCGGCCGGGGCCAGCTCCGCCCCGTGTGGGACCTCCTCCACTACCACTACGCGCGGCGGCGGGGCCTGTCCGTCCCGTACATCACCCGCATGGCGGAGAGCGTCCGCCCCGAGGGCGGCGGCGGGGACTACGGCCCCAACAGCGGCGGCTACGACCAGCTGGGCTTCGGCACCCTGATGTACGCCAAGTAGTCAGGTCCCGGAACGGCCCCGTCGCCCGAACGGCCGCCCGGGACCCCGCACGACCGGAATACCGCGAAGGGATGTGGTGCTCTGAGGTGGACGACGGTTCACGAGCGGGCGGCGTGAGGAGCTGGTGCGCGGATGACGGCAGACCGGCGGGACCCCGTGGTCAGGACGCCCTACGGGGACGTACGCGGCACGTACGAGTACGGGGACGGGGACGGCCACGGGGACCGGATCGCCGTGTTCCGGGGCATCCCGTACGCGGCCCCGCCCTTCGGCCCCCGCCGGTTCCGCCCGCCCTCCCCGCCGGAGCCCTGGTCGGGGGTGCGGGACGCCGTCGCCTTCGGGCCGACGCCTCCGAAACCGCCGTACTCGGAGGCGTTCGCCCGCTATCTGTCGGACCCCGTCGTCCCGGGCGACGACTGCCTCAACCTGAACGTGTGGACGCCGGAGCCGGGTCACGGGGCCCGGCTTCCGGTCATGGTCTGGATCCACGGCGGCGCCCTCACCCGGGGCTCCTCGGCGGTCCCGGTCTACGACGGTGCCGCCTTCGCCCGTGACGGGGTGGTGCTGGTCTCCCTCAACTACCGTCTGGGCGTGGAGGGTTACGGCCTCTTCCCGGACGCCCCGCCCAACCTCGGGCTGCGTGACCAGCTGGCCGCGCTGGAGTGGGTACGGGAGTCGATCGCGGGGTTCGGCGGTGATCCGGACCGGGTGACCCTGGCCGGCCAGTCGGCCGGCGCCATCAGCGTCGGCGCGCTGCTGGCCATGCCCCGCGCCCGGGGCCTGTTCCGGCGGGCCGTGCTGCAGAGCGGGCCGCCGGAGGCGCTGGACCGGGACAAGGTGCGCCGTATGGTCCGCCGGATGGCGAACAGGCTCAAGGTCCCGGCGACCGCAGAGGCCTTCGCCGCCGTGGACCGGTCCGCGCTCGCCGAGGCGCAGGCCGAGGTCGGCCGGCTCAGCAGCCCGGTGCTCGGCGGCCCCGCCTTCGGCATCGTCGTCGACGGCGACCTGCTGCCCACCGACCCGCTGGAGGCGCTGACCGAGCACGGCGCGGCTCCGGGGATCGACCTCCTCATGGGCTGGACCCGCGACGAGCACCGGCTCTGGCTCGTCCCCGGCGGCCTCCAGGAACGCGTCGACCGCCTCGGCACGGTCGCACTGGCCGGCGCCCGCGCCCGCTGCCACTGCGGCCCCGAGATCCCGCGCGCCTACCGCGAACTCCACCCGGACAAGGGCGTCGCCGACCTGGTCGGCCGACTCGTCACCGACCACCTCCTGCGGGTCCCCCTGCACCGGGTGGCGGACGCCCGCGTCGACCAGGCCCGGTCCTACCTCTACGAGTTCGCCTGGTCCTCCGGCCTCCCGGCCCTCGGTTCCTGCCACGCCCTCGAACTCGGCTTCGTCTTCGACACCGGCGACACCTCCGCCTCCGCCAAGCTCGCCGGCGAACACCCCCCACGCGACCTGGCCACCGCCCTGCACTCCGCCTGGGTCGGCTTCGTGGCGGAGGGCACCCCCGGCTGGCCGGTGTGGGACCACACCCATCCGGTCCGCGTCTTCGACTCCCCGGACGACGAGCCCCTCGCCTTCGGCCCCTACGACCCCGAACTCGCCCTGTGGGCCGCGGACGCGCGGCGACCGCGCAGGGTCCAGGGCGGCGGCACCTTCGTCACCTCCGGCGGAGGCCCGCTGCCGGCGCTGCGCCGCTTCCGCCGGAGTCCTTGAGGCCCGCTGTCCTGCCGGTGCCGTCCCTATCCGTGGTCCGCGTCGGGTCCGGCGGTGCCGTCCGTCGGCGTCGGGGGTCTGGTGTGGAGGATCTCGCGGGCCTGCTCGGCGGCGCGAGTGGTGCTCTCGCTGACGAAGTCGAGGAAGCGGGCGACGTTCTCCAGGCGGGCGGCGGCGGGAGTGCCGGTGCCGAGGACGCCGACGCCCTGGCGGGCGGTCTCCACGACCTGGGCGATGGCGCGGGCGCTGGCGATCATCGACTGGTACCAGACGTCGTCGTCGACGATGTAGCGCTCCCGGCGGCGCTCGCCCTGCTCCCGGCGGACCATGCCCTGGCTGTCCAGGAACGTGATCGCCTTCGAGATGGACGCCGGGCTGACCTGGAGCCGCTCGGCCAGTTCGGACGCGGTGAGGCTGCCGCTGTCGGTGAGGGTGAGACAGGCCATCACCCGCGCCATCATCGTGGGCATGCCCGAGGCCATCATGACGTTCGTGAACGTCTCCTCGAACTCGCGTACGGCCTCGGCGTCGCGGCCGTGGGCCTGCTCGGGGGTCTGTGCCGCCGGGGGAGTGGTCCGGCGGCGCCGGCGGGCGCGGCGTTCGGTGGCGCGGTGGGCCAGGTCGGCGCGGTAGGCGGTGGGGCCGCCGTTGCGCATGACCTCACGCGTGATCGTCGAGGTGGGGCGTTCGAGGCGTCGGGCGATCTCCGCGTAGGCGAGGCCGTCGGCCAGCCCTAGCGCGATCTGCTGGCGTTCCTGCTGGGTGAGCCTGCCTCCCGGCATCGCTGTCTCCTTCGTGCTCCGTGGTGCGCCCACTCTAGCGTTCACGCTCAATCTATTGCAACGCAACGCGTGAGCGTTGTTGCGTTACTCTTCTGTCCGTTGCAATGATTTCCCGGCTCTCACCTGCATGTATGGCGATTCTGCGCAACGAACGTGTTGCCCGATCCTCGAACGCAACGTAGCTTTTCCGTTGTCGGAAACGAAGAGCCGAAGGAGAGGCATCATGCAGAAGTTCGAGACCCCCGCCCCCATCTCCGCCGTCCTGAACATCCCCGCCGGGCGCGTGCGGTTCATCGCCGCCGACCGGGCCGACACCACCGTCGACGTCCGGCCCGCCGACGCCGCCAAGGGCCGGGACGTCAGGGCCGCCGAGCGGACCACGGTCGACTACCGCGACGGGGTGCTGCGGATCCAGGCCCCGGAGGCGAAGAGCGAGCTCTTCGGCTCCTCCGGCAGCCTGGAGGTGACCGTCCAACTGCCCGCCGGCTCCCACGTCCAGGCCAAGGCCGCCGCCGCCGAGTTCCGCGGCGTAGGGCGGCTGGGCGACGTCGCCATCGACGGCGCGCACGGCCAGGTCAAGCTCGACGAGGCGGCCAGCGCCCAGCTGAACCTCCTGGCCGGCGACGCGCTGGTCGGCCGCCTGGACGGCCCCGCCGACATCACCAGCGGCAAGGGCGACCTGCGCATCACCGAGGCCGTCCGCGGCACCGTCACCCTGCACACCGGGTACGGCGAGATCTCCGTCGGCGCCGCCGCCGGCGCCTCGGCCTCCCTGGACGCCGGCACCTCCCACGGCCGGATCCACAACGCGCTCAGGAACAGCGGCGACGCCGACGCCCGGCTCGACATCCACGCCACCACCGGCTACGGCGACATCACCGCCCGCAGCCTCTGACCCACGACCTCCGCCCCGCAGCCCTGAAGGAGCACTCCCACCATGACCACCCCGGCCATCGCGGCGAACGGACTGCGCAAGTCCTACGGAGACAAGGTCGTGCTCGACGGCATCGACCTGACCGTCCCCGAGGGGACGATCTTCTCCCTGCTCGGTCCGAACGGCGCCGGCAAGACCACCGCCGTCAAGATCCTCTCCACCCTCGTCCCGCCCGGCCCCGGCTCCGGCGGGATCCGGGTCGGCGGCCACGACCTCGCCGCCGACCCGCAGGCGGTCCGCGCCGCGATCGGCGTCACCGGGCAGTTCTCCGCCGTCGACGGGCTGATCACCGGCGAGGAGAACATGCTCCTCATGGCGGACCTGCACCACCTGACCAGGAAGGAGGGGCGGCGGGTCGCCGCCCACCTGCTGGAGCGCTTCGACCTCACCGAGGCCGCCGGGAAGCCCGCCTCCACCTACTCGGGCGGCATGAAGCGCCGGCTCGACATCGCCATGACCCTGGTCGGCGCCCCGCGGGTCATCTTCCTCGACGAGCCGACCACCGGCCTGGACCCGCGCAGCCGCCACAACATGTGGCAGATCATCCGTGAGCTGGTCTCCGACGGCGTCACCGTCTTCCTCACCACCCAGTACCTGGAGGAGGCGGACGAACTCGCCGACCGCATCGCGGTGTTGAACGACGGCCGGATCGCGGCCGAGGGCACCGCCGACCAACTGAAGCGGCAGATACCCGGCGGGCACGTCCGGCTCCGCTTCACCGACCCCGCCGCCTACCGCTCCGCCGCCTCGTCGCTGCGCGAGGTCACCCGGGACGACGAGGCCCTCGCCCTGCAACTCCCCAGCGGCGGCACCCAGCGCGAACTGCGCGCCGTCCTCGACCAGTTGGACTCCGCCGGCATCGAGGCCGACGAACTCACCGTGCACACCCCGGACCTCGACGACGTGTTCTTCGCCCTGACCGGCACCGACGTCCCCACCCAGCCGAACCAGTCCAAGGAGACCGCCCGATGAGCGCCCCCCTGGCTCCCGCCCGCCCCAACCCCGTCGCCCTCGCGGTCCGTGACTCGTCCACGATGCTGCGCCGCAACCTCCTGCACGCGCGCCGCTACCCCTCCCTCACCCTCAACCTGCTGCTGACCCCGATCATGCTGCTGCTGCTCTTCGTCTACATCTTCGGCGACGTGATGAGCGCGGGGATCGGCGGCAGCGACCGCTCCGACTACATCGCCTACATCGTCCCGGGCATCCTGATGATGACCATCGGCGGCACCGTCGTCGGGACCGCGGTGTCGGTCGCCACCGACATGAACGAGGGCATCATCGCCCGCTTCCGCACGATGGCGATCCACCGCGGCTCCGTCCTCGTCGGGCATGTCGCCGGCAGCGTGCTGCAGTGCGTGGCCAGCGTGGTGCTCGTCGGCGCCGTGGGCGTCGCCATCGGCTTCCGTTCGGTCGACGCCTCGGTCCTGGAGTGGCTGGCGGCGTTCGGGCTGCTCGCGCTCTTCTCCCTGGCGCTCACCTGGATCGCGGTCGGCATGGGTCTGTCCAGCCCGAACGCCGAGGCCGCCGCCAACAGCGCACAGCCGCTGGTCCTGCTCCCGCTCATCTCCAGCGCCTTCATCCCGGCCGACACGATGCCGGGCTGGTTCCGGCCGATCGCCGAGTACCAGCCCTTCACGCCCGCCATCGAGACCCTGCGCGGACTGCTCCTCGGCACCGGGATCGGCCACAACGGCTGGCTCGCCGTCGCCTGGTGCCTCGGCCTCGCGGTGCTCGGCTACTTCTGGTCGACCTCGAAGTACGACAGTGACGCGAAGTAGACGCCGGAGCCCAGCACCCCGCGCCCCTTGGGGGCGCGGGGAACCGCGCGTTCAGCCACGACGCGCCCGCACCCGGCCCAGCACCTCACCCGGCAGACGAGACCCCGCCGCCCACCGCCCCCACCGACTCACGCACCACGACATGCGTCCCCAGCAGCAAGTGCTCGTCGGCGGCGGAGCGCCCCCGCTCCAACGCCGTCCGCACGGCCAGCCGCCCCAGCTCCTCGTACGGCACCCGCACCGTCGTGAGCGGCGGATACAGATCACGCGCGAACGGGATGTCGTCGTAGCCCACGAGGGACACGTCCCCCGGCACCGACACCCCCGCCTCGCGCAGCGCGGTCAGCGCCCCCGCCGCGACCATGTCGGTCGACGCCATCACCGCCGTGAAGTCGAGCCCCTCCTCCAACGCCCGCCGCGTCGACCGGTACCCCGAGTCCCGGGTGAAGTCCCCGGTCAGCCGCAGCGCGGGGTCCGTCTCCACGCCCCGCGCCCGATGGGCCGCCAGATAACCCCGCTCACGCCCCTGCGCGGTCGTGTGCTCCGGCTTCCCCCCGAGGAAGAGGATCCGCCGGTGCCCCTGGGACAGGACATGCGCGCACAGGGCGTACGCGCCGCCCTCGTTGTCGTACTCGATGACGGTGACCGGCGCTCCGGGGTCCAGCGGCGGCCGTCCGCACAGCACGAGCCGGGACCCGGCGGCCGCCAGCCCGTCGGCGACCCGCGCGGTGCGCGACCGGTACTCGGGGGTGTCCGCGCCGCCGCCGACCAGGATGACGGCGGCGGCCCGCTGCGCCCGCATCGTCTCGATGAAGTCCGCCTCGTGCGCGGCGTCCCCGTCGGTGCTGCACACCAGACAGAGATGGCCGAGCCGGGTCGCCTCGCGCTCCACACCGTGCGCCATCAGCGCGAACGAGGGGCCGGTGATGTCGTCGAGGACGAAACCGAGGGTGGGGGTGCCGGCCCCGGCGATCGCCTTGGCGCGGGCGTCGGCGACGTAGTCCAGTTCACGGACGGCCCGCAGCACCTGCGTGCGGGTCGTGGCGCTCACCGGGTAGACCCCGCCGAGCACCCGCGACACCGTGGCCGCCGAGACGCCGGCCCGCGCGGCGACGTCCCGGATCGTGCTGCGGCCGCCGTCCGCGCTCTTCCTCGTCATGCGCCACCCCGCCCCACTTCTCGGCACCACCTCGGTAACCGGTTTCCCCGGGAGGGAGGCTAGCAGCGGGTGAACGGTGGAGGCCCCGGATCCGTCAGCCCAGTGACTTCGCGATGGCGGAGATCGCCGCGGGGCCCACCCGGCAGCATCCCCCGATCAGCCGGGCCCCGGCCGCCCGCCACCCCTCCACCTGCTCGGTGGTGAACGTCGACCGCCCGGTCCAGGCCCGCGCCGACGCGTCCCAGGTCTCGCCGCTGTTCGGGTACACCACGACGGGCTTGCCGGTGACCCGCACCGCCGTCTCGATCGCGCCGTCCACGTCGTCGGGCGAGCAGCAGTTCACGCCCACGGCGACGATCTCCTCGGCGTCGGCGGCGAGCGCGAAGGCCTCCTCCAGCGGCTGCCCGGCGCGGGTGCGGTCACCGGCGACGGTGTAGGACAGCCAGGCGGGCACGCCCAGGCCCCGGACCGCCCGCAGCAGCGCCTCGGCCTCGTCGGTGTCGGGGATCGTCTCCAGCGCGAGGACATCGGGGTGGGTGGCGGCCAGCGCCTCCAGGCGGGGCCGGTGGAACCGCTCCAACTCGGCCCCGCTCAGCCCGTACCGGCCCCGGTACTCGGAGCCGTCCGCGAGCATGGCCCCGTACGGGCCGACCGAGGCGGCCGTCAGCAGCGGGCGCGTGATGCCCCGCGCCTGGGCCTCCACCGCCGCGTCGACGGCCAGTTCGACGCTCAGCGACATGAGTTCGGCGGCGCGCTCGCGCCCGATGCCGCGCTTCGCGAAGCCCTCGAAGGTGGCCTGGTAGCTGGAGGTGATCGCCACGCTCGCGCCCGCCTCGAAGTAGGCGAGATGGGCCTCGGTGATCGCCTCCGGCTGCTCCGCGAGCAGCCGCGCCGACCACAGCTCGTCACTCAGGTCGTGGCCGGCCGACTCCAGCTGGTTGGACATCCCGCCGTCGAGGACGAGGACTTCGGCGGCGAGGGCCGCCGCGAAGGGGCCGACGCGAGGACCGGGGACGTGGGGGAAGCTGCCGGGTGCGTTGCTGGTCATGTCGACGACGGTAGTCCAGGCAGGGGGGCGGGCCGCCGAGTGTGTCCATCAAATGAACAGATTGACCACCATGTGGACTGCGGCGGTACGATCACGCCCTCCCCGTCCCCACCCCGCCGCATCCCCCGGGAACCGCCATGACCACGACCAGTACCCCTGAGGCCACCGAGCCCGAACCGACCTCGCCCCCCGGCGCGAGTGCCCCGGGCCGCACGTTCGGGCTCGCCGCGGCCACCGCCCTCGTCACGGGCAACATCATCGGCGGCGGCATCTTCACCCTCCCCGCCGCCGTCGCCCCGTACGGCACGATCAGCCTGCTCGCCTTCGTCGTCCTCTCCGTGGCCGCCGTCCTGCTGGCGTTGCTCTTCGGGAAGCTGGCCCGGCGCAGCCCGGTCACCGGCGGCCTCTACGTCTACCCGCGCGACGCCTTCGGGCCCTTCGCGGGCTTCCTGTCGGCCTGGTCGTACTGGACGATGTGCTGGGTCAGCATCGCCGCGCTCGCCGTCGGCGTCGTCGGCTACGTCGACGTGCTGATACCCCTGGGCGACAGCAAGGCCGTCCTGGCGCTGGTGGCGCTGGCCGCCCTGTGGCTGCCCGCCGCCGCGAACTTCGCGGGCACCCGTTACGTGGGCGCCGTGCAGATCGTCTCCACCGTGCTGAAGTTCGTGCCGCTGCTGCTGGTCGCGACCATCGGCCTGTTCTTCGTCGACACCGACAACTACGGCCCGTTCAACGCCTCCGGCGAGAGCGCCCCCGGTGCTCTCGCCGCGGCGGCCGCGCTCCTCCTCTACAGCTTCCTGGGCGTCGAGTCGGCCGCCGTCAGCGCCGGCGAGGTCCGTGACCCGGAGCGCAACGTCGGCCGGGCCAGCGTCCTCGGCACCCTCGCCTCCGCGCTGGTCTACATCCTGGGCACGGTCGCCGTGTTCGGCCTCGTCCCGCACGAGGAACTCGTCGAGTCCGGGGCGCCCTTCGCCGACGCCGTGAACTCGATGGCCGGCGGCAGCTGGGGCGGCACGGTGATCGCGCTGGTCGCGGTGGCCTCGATCGTGGGCTGCCTCAACGGCTGGGTCCTGCTCAGCGCCCAGATGCCGTACGCCGCCGCCCGCGACGGCCTCTTCCCGAAGCGGTTCGCCCGCGTCGGCAAGGGCGGCGTCCCCGGCTTCGGCGTCCTCGCCACCGCGGTCCTCGGCACGCTCCTCATCGTCGTCAACTACGCGGACGACCCGGACACCGCGTTCCGCGTCCTCGTCCTCATCACCACGTTCACCGGCTGCGTCCCGTACCTGCTGTCCGCCGCCGCCCAGCTGTACTGGCTGGCACGCGGCACCCGGGAGCGGGTCCGCCCCGCCGGCCTGGTCCGCGACCTGATCGTCGCCGCCCTCTCCTTCGCCTTCTCCTTCTGGCTGATCGCCGGCGCCGGCTACGCGGCCGTCTACCAGGGCGCCCTGTTCCTGTTCGCGGGCATCCCGGTGTACGTGTGGCTGCGGGGGCGGCAGGAGGGGGCCGAGGACGAGGCGGAGGCCACCGCCTAGGCGGCCTGCCGTTCCGCCGAAGGCAGCCGACGAGGGCGGCGAGAGGCCGGCGGACGGCGGCGGGCGGCCACCGACCCCCGTGCGGTGACCGCCCGACCACTTGTGCGCCCCGGTGGGCGCGGGGCCTCGTGCTCAGCCCGTGGCCGCGTGCCGGCCGCCCCCGCGCCGGTTGTTCCTGCGGCGTCTGGTGACCGGCACCAGCAGCGCGGAGAGGCAGCCGACGGCGAGTGCGTACGGCCACCAGCCGAAGCCGCCGTCGGCGGAGGCGCTCGCGTTCTGCGTACGGGGGTCCTGCTCGCCGGTGTCGGAGCCGGAGCCCGCGGCGGTCTTCACGGACGGCGACGGGCCGCCCTTCGCCCGGGTGAGGACGACGTCGTTGCCGTCGCCGCCCCTGTAGCCGATCCGGTACGTGGTGTCGGCCAGCTTCACCTTCGCGCCCTCCCGGAGACCGGTGAACGTCCCGGTGTTCGCGCCCTTGCCGCGGTGGTCGATCACGGTGATCGTCTCGCCGGGCCCGCCGACGTCGGCCAGGGCCGCGAAGTCCAGCCCGCCGGCCAGCCGCACGGCACCGTCCACCTTCAACGGCCGTTCACGCAACACCAGTTCACCCTTGGCGGTCTGGGTGTAGCCGCCGGTCACCGTCAGGCCTGCGACCACCACGCCCGCGTTGGTCACCGCGCCCTTCACCGTGCCCTTGCCGGACAGCGCGGTGGTCACCCTCAGCCCGGAGGTGCCCACGTCGAGCTTCGCGCCGACGGTGGTGAGCCTGATGGTCCTGCTGTGGGCGAGCGTCGCCCCCGAACGCAGTGCCAGCGTGCCCTTGGTGATGTTGGTCGCCCCGGTGTAGGTCACCGCCGTGCCCGTCAGCGTCGTGGTGGCCTTGCCCGACTGGGTGAGCGAGCCGCTGCCGCCGACCCGCGCCAGTGTCACCGGCTTCGAGACGTTGCGGACGATCAGTGAACCGTGGTTGACCACCTTGGCGAGGTCGCCCTTGGTGTAGAGCCCGCCGTCGCCCCCTGACCTGCCGCTGCCCAGCCGCAGCACGGCGCCCTTCTCGACGGTCGTCGAGCCGTTGTAGTACTGCACGGCGGCGAAGGTGACGTCGTTGCCCTCGGTGCCCTTGACGACGATGTCCCCGGCGCCGGGCGCGGAGAGCGTGTCGTGGAAGCGGCCGCCGCCGATGGGGGCGCCCAGGGTCACCGGCCCGTTGTAGTCGAAGGTGAGCAGCGAACGGGAGCGGGCGGCAAGGAGGTTGATGTAGACGGTCTCGGCCGTGCCCGGCATGAAGATCTTGTTGGTGGTGCCGTCGCCCCACTGGACGTTGGCGCCCTTGATGTTGGTGCCGCGCTTGTTGACGTTCTTGCGTGCGGGCGTCCAGTTCAGGGCGGGGTCGCTGAGCGAGGGATTGGTGTCGCCGCCCCGGTCCGACCAGCTGTACTGCCCGGTGAGGATCACCTTGCCGCCCGGCCGCGACTGGACGTTGATGTCGCTGCCGTACTCGCGCTGGTAGAAGTCCATGCCCTGGGTGACGGTCTGGCCCAGCGGGGTGTCCACGGTCCAGGTGCCCTGGTTGAGCACCTTGCGCGCGTTCGGCAGCGAGGTCGCGAACTCCGGGCGCCCGGCGTTCACCTGGGTGCCGTTGTCGATGACCCCGCTGAAGGGGTGCGTGCCCGACAGGTCCCAGGTGGCCCAGAGGAACCTCGGCTGGCTGACCAGGCCGGAGCCGCTGATGGTGCCCAGGTTGTACGCGACGTCCTTCAGGGCGAGCCGCAGGGTGCCGTCGACCCGGATGTTGTTCTGGTTGAGCCGGAACGCCGGGGTGTCGTACGGGTAGTGGCCGATCACGCCGGTCGAGCCGCTGTTCCCGTACTGCAGGGTCGCGCCCCTGGCGACGGTCACGGCGGGCGGGTCCGGGCGGGTGACGGTGACGTACGGGTGGTTGCCGCCGAGGATCCGCACGCTCTGCCGTCGCCGGGACTCGGGCAGGGTGAAGTCGCTGTCCCGGGTGAGGACCAGCGTCCCGGTGCCGCGCACGGTGAGCGTGCCGGTGCCACTGAACACACCGTCGTACGTGGTGGTCCCGGACGGCACGGTCACCACCGTGTCCCCGGCGAGCGTGACGTTCCGCCCGGCCAGGACGTCGGCGGTCACATCGCGCGGGCCGGCGGCGGTCGCGGTCGGGGCGCCGAGCAGCAGGGCGGTGACCGCCAGGGCTCCGGCGGCCGACGCTGTCTTGTGGATATGGGTGCGCACGTCATGGGTGACGGTTCGGGGCCCGCCTCGATAACAGAAATCTCGCGAGGACCCCGTTTCTGCTCCGGTGAGTTGTGTTGGTCTCGCGCAACCCGTTGACCTCCCCGTAACACGCCCTTACCTTTTCGGCGTTCGGAATGAAAGATCTTGTGCGATATGTCGAACATTTCTGTTTCCTTTTGTTCCCCCCTCCGAGAGGAAGCCGCATGGGCCGCGACCACACCGCCCCCGAACCCCCGAACCGCCGTCTGCTCCTGAAGGGCGCCCTGGCCGCCGGCGCCCTCACGGCGATGCCCGCGACCGCCGCCCACGCGGTCGGTTCCCGGCCGCCCTACGTCAACCCGCTGGTCCGCAACCGCGCCGACCCGCACATCAACCGGCACACCGACGGCTTCTACTACTTCACGGCGACCGCGCCCGAGTACGACCGGATCATCCTGCGCAGGTCCCGCACGCTGCGCGGGCTGTCGACGGCGGCCGAGTCCGTGATCTGGCGCAAGCACGAGACGGGAGTGATGGGCGCGCACATCTGGGCGCCCGAGATCCACCGCATCGACGGCAAGTGGTACATCTACTTCGCCTCCGCGCCCGCCGAGGACATCTGGGCGATCCGCATCTGGGTCCTGGAGAACTCCCACCGCGATCCGTTCAAGGGCACCTGGGTCGAGCGCGGGCAGCTGAAGACGGCCTGGGAGACCTTCTCCCTGGACGCCACCACCTTCACCCACCGGGGCTCCCGCTATCTCGCGTGGGCGCAGCACGAGCCCGGGATGAACAACAACACCGCGGTCTGGCTGTCCCGGATGGCCGACCCACTCACGCTGACCGGTCCTCAGGTGCGGCTCACCACACCCGAGTTGGACTGGGAGGTCATCGGCTTCAAGGTCAACGAAGGCCCGTCGGTCATCAAGCGCAACGGCCGGCTCTTCATGACCTACTCGGCGAGCGCGACCGACTCGAACTACTGCATGGGCCTGCTGACCGTCGACGCGGACGCCGACCTCATGAACCCGGCCAACTGGTCGAAGTCCCCGACGCCGGTCTTCACCAGCAACGACACCACCAAGCAGTACGGGCCGGGCCACAACAGCTTCACCGTCGCCGAGGACGGCCGCACCGACGTCCTCGTCTACCACGCCCGCCAGTACAAGGACATCGTCGGCGACCCCCTCAACGACCCCAACCGCCACACCCGCGTCCAGCGCCTCGGCTGGAACCCCGACGGCACCCCCGACTTCGGCATCCCCGTGGCCGACTCACCCACCCCGAACCCCGGTAAGGAGAGCTGAGATGAGACGTGCCCACGCGATGCTCCTCGCGCTCTGTCTGGCACTGGCCGGCGCCCTCGTGACCGCCGGCCCCGCCCAGGCGGCACCACAGACCGTCCCCAACGGCACCCAGTTCACGGACACCTCCGGCAACCCCCTGCACGCCCACGGTGGCGGGGTCATCAAGGTCGGCTCGTACTACTACTGGTTCGGCGAGCACCGGAACTCCGACAACACCTTCCGGTACGTGTCGGCCTACCGCTCCACGGACCTGAAGAGCTGGGAGTTCCGCAACAACGTCCTGACCGAGGCCACCGACCCCGAGCTGGCGACCGCCAACATCGAGCGGCCGAAGGTCATGTACAACGCGGCCACCGGCAAGTACGTCATGTGGATGCACAAGGAGAACGGCGTCGACTACAGCGAGGCCCGCGCGGCTGTCGCCGTCTCCGACACCGTCGACGGGAACTACACCTGGCGGGGCAGCTTCCGCCCGCTCGGTACCCACATGTCCCGTGACATCACCACCTTCGTGGACACCGACGGCACCGGCTACATGATCTCGGCGGCCCGCGAGAACTACGACCTCCAGATCTACCGGCTCACCGCCGACTACACGGGCATCGCCGCCCTCGTCGCCGACCCCTGGCACGGCGGCCACCGCGAGGCCCCGGCCCTGTTCAAGCGGGGCAACGTCTACTTCATGCTGACCTCGGGCGCCACCGGCTGGAACCCCAACCAGCAGCAGTACGCCACCGCCACCAACCTCGCGGGCCCCTGGACCGCCATGGCCAACGTCGGCGACTCCACCACCTTCGGCTCGCAGACCGCGTACGTCCTGCCCGTGCAGGGCACGTCGACCACCTCGTACCTCTACATGGGCGACCGCTGGGGCAACTCCTTCGGCGGCACGGTCAACGACTCCCGCTACGTCTGGCTGCCGCTGACCTTCCCCACCTCGACCACCATGTCGATGTCCTGGTCGCCGGAGGTCACCGTCGACACGGCCACCGGCACGATCAGCGGCACCAGCGCCACGTACAACACGCTGACCGCCCGCCACTCGTCCAAGTGCGCCGACGTCACGAGCCAGTCGCAGTGGCCGGGAGCCCAGATCAAGCAGTACACGTGCAACAGCGGCAACAACCAGAAGTACTGGTTCAAGTCCGTCGGCGGCGGCTACTACCAGCTGATGACCCGGCACAGCTCCCTGTGCGTCCAGGAGAACGCCAACACGGTCACCCAGGAGAACTGCAACTCCTCCTCCACCGCCCAGCAGTTCTCGCTCACCACCACCGGCTCCTATGTGAACGTCAAGTCCCGCGCGACCGGCGAATGCCTGGACATCAACGGCGCGTCCACCGCCGACGGTGCCGCCGTCATCACGTACACGTGCAACGGCGGAACCAACCAGCAGTGGACGCGCGGCACATGACGGCTCGTCAGTTCAGCAGGTCGATCGCGTCGATCGACGTCCCCGCACTGAGGTAGGAGGTCGTCCCCGAACCGCTCACCACGTTGATCCTCAGCACGTTGTACTGACTCGTGTCCGCCAGCCAGGCGGAGGCCGGGACGCTGTAGGTGAAGGTGTGGTTGTTGCCCCGGTAGGACCCGTTGGTCAGGGACCGCGTGTTCGGCTGGGTGGGCGGGGAGGGGATCGCCGAGGTCCAGGTGTCGTTCACGACGACCTGCGGCCGGCCGTTGGCGTAGGCCGTCGTCACCCCGATGCGCAGGGTGTGGGCGGCGGCGGCCTGCGCGGCGGTCAGCCGGAAGTAGACGAGGAGACCGCTGTTCACGTCCTTCCAGAGGTAGCAGGGAAAGGCCGAGGTCTCGTTCCCGCTGCCGATCACCACATTGCCGGTCCAGGCCGCCGCACGCGTGTCCGACGGATGCGCGTACGTCATCAGGTCGGCGTTCTTGAATCCGCTCGGCGTGCCGTTCCAGTCGTTGATCCGCCAGATCGCGGACGCGTTCGACGGATCGTTGGTGGACGGGATAGCGATCGAGTTCAGCGTCGTCGTCCCGCCCGCCGTGACCGTCACCGAGGTCGTGTACACCGCCAGCTCACCCTTGAAGACCGTGAGCGTGTACGTCCCCGGAAGCACCCCGGAGATGGCGTAGTAGCCGTCCGACGCCCGAGCCGAACCCCAGTACTGCGCGGCGGAGTTGGCGAGCCCCACCGTGTACGCGTACGCCGTGTTCCGCCCGGTGATGCCGACGCCCGCCACCCGGCCCCGGCCGCTCGCGGAGACGTACCCGGACAGGCCGAGCGAGTCCGCCCACGAGGTGGTCAGGGTGCCCGGGAACAGCGACGAGGAGGGCGCCCCGCCGTCCGTGAAGGCGATGACGTACGGGCCCTGGAGGCCGAACCGCTGCTCCTCGGTCTGGTTCTGGCCGTAGTACAGGATCTCGTAGAGGCCGCCGCCGTCCGCGCTCTGGTGGCGCAGCAGGGAGCGGTAGAAGGGGCCGCCGGAGGCCTTCTCGTGGTTGCTGCGCACCATCCACAGGCCCACGCTGCCGGTCGTCCAGCCGACGTAGTCGTAGTCCATGACGCGGAGTCTGGAGAAGTGCTTCGAGCGGGTCTGGCCGTCGGACTTCCTGAAGACGTCCGAGGCTTCGATGGTGGTGGGCGCGTAGGTGTACGAGTCGGGCTGGTCGTTGAGGAACAGGCCCGCCTTCACGCGCACGATGAACCGGGTCGCGGAGACCGAGGTGTCGGCTTTGTTGGTCCACAGGTAGACGTTGTTCTCACCGCTGCGGGCCGCGTAGTAGTGCCTCAGCGTGCCGTAGGTGACGGAGACGAGGATCGTCGAGCCGGACTGCCTGATGGTGACGGTGGAGCTGCCGAGGCCGGACTCGATGTGCGAGTTCATGCCGCCGTAGCCCTGGTACTCCACGCCCCGGTAGACCAGCGACGACAGGTCGCCGTTGCTCTTCCTGACCTTGAACACCAGGTTGGCGCCGGTGTCGATCACGTAGTTGGTGCCGTCGTCGGTGTAGCCGAACGTCGCGGCGCGGGCGGTGCCGGCCAGCGGCCCGGCGAGCGCGGCGCCGGCGGCGGTGGCGGCGGTACCGACGACGAAGCCGCGTCGGCCGAGCGTCGTGCGGTCGGGGGATCCGGACATGGGGGTGCCTCCTCGGAGGTGCGTGGGGGGAGTGCGGGTGATTCGGAAGGGTGACAGTTGAATCGTTTTCGCGAAAGGGCTTTCACCGTGGGGAAGTTGACAATCTTGTGAAAGTGGGTCGACATCTAGAAAGCGCTTGCCAAACGATGTACCGTCCAGCCGCCGGGTCATGTCACCCCTTCGGAGGAGCCGCAATGAGACGTTTCACCGTCGCCGCGCTGACGGCGGCCGCGACCCTGGGCACCGTCCTGGCGGCCGCACCGGCCGAGGCGCACCGGGGCCGCCCCGCGCTGGGCCTGGAGAACTGCGCCGCGAACACCTGCCACTTCGACGTCCCGGCCGGCAC
Source organism: Streptomyces gottesmaniae (assembly GCF_031845845.1). NCBI lineage: Bacteria > Bacillati > Actinomycetota > Actinomycetes > Kitasatosporales > Streptomycetaceae > Streptomyces > Streptomyces gottesmaniae. The sequence goes on along the minus strand of NZ_JAVRFJ010000061.1, from coordinate 1,292 downwards.
GTACGACGTGACCGTCCGCCTCGGCGGGGAGAGCGCGGCGAGCACGAAGGTCACCGGCGAGGCGCGCCGCACGCTGCTCGCCGAGACGGCCACGGACGCCGGGAGGCCCGTCTCCCGCAGCTTCACCGTGAACGTCCGCACCCCCGAGGGCGAGCCCACCGGCGCCGCCGGCACCCCGGGCCTGGACCTGGTCATCGGCGGTGCGGCGCCCGCGCTGGCCGACATCCGGGTGACCCCCGCCCACCGGCCCCGCCAGATCTTCCTGGTCGGCGACTCCACGGTCTGCGACCAGCCCGGCGATCCCTACTCCGGCTGGGGCCAGCAGCTCCCGCAGTACCTGCGCAAGGGCCTCTCGGTCGCCAACTACGCCGACTCCGGCGAGAGCACGGTGTCCTACCTCGCCGACTCCCGGCTGTGGGCGACCGTCCAGCCGCAGATCCGCCGGGGCGACCTGGTCCTGATCCAGCTGGCCCACAACGACAAGCAGACCGACGGGGCCACCTACCGGGCCAACCTGGAGACCCTGGTCGCCGGCGTCCGGGAGAAGGGCGGCAGGCCGGTCCTGGTCACCCCGATCGTCCGCCGCTGGTTCAACTCCGACGGGACCCTGAACAACGGCACCGCCCTCCTGGTCAACGGCCTGGGCGTCGACCATCCGGCGGTCACCCGCGAGGTCGCCGCCGCGGCCGGCGTGCCGCTGATCGACCTCACCGCCAGGACGAAGGCGCTGGTGGAGTCGCTGGGCACGGAGGGTTCCAAGGCGCTCTACCTCTACAACGAGAAGCGCGACAACACCCACACGTCCGTGCACGGAGCGACGGTCTACGCCGACCTCGTCCGCGACGAACTCGTCGCCCAGGGGCTGGTGCCCGAAGGGCGGACGAGGGTGGGGTAAGACGCCTGGGGCGTCCCGACCGGAACCGGGGCGCCCCAGGTTTTTGTGGACGGCGATGGGTGTGTGGGTGCGGGGGTGCGGGGGTGCGTGGTCGGGTGCGGGTAGGTGGGGCTTCTCGCGCAGTTCCCCGCGCCCCTGAAAGACCAGGCCCTGCGGGCCTGGAAACCACAGGCCACGAGGCAGAAGCCCGACGCGGCGGCGGACGGCGGAGGAAAAGCGAGGGGCGCAGCCCCTGCTTTTCAGGGGCGCGGGGAACCGCGCGAGAAGCCCCACGCACCGGCACTTGCCGACGTACCCCAGCCGCCCCGGACCCTTGCTTGTCTTCAGGCCCGCAGGGACTGATCTTCTAGGGGCGCGGGGAACCGCGCGAGAAGCCCCCCCCCCCCCCACCCCCCCC
>NZ_JAVRFJ010000060.1:0-45992 GCF_031845845.1 Streptomyces gottesmaniae | reverse complement strand
GCCCGAGGGGGGGGGACGCGGGGTCTGGCTGTCGGGGACGGGGTGGGGCACGCGGGGGCGGCGCGTTCTCCTCAGCCAGGAGCGGGCCGTGCAGGGGGCGAGCCTCCAGGCCGACGGCGGGCCACGGCAGAGGGACCCTTCGAGCCAGGGGCTGGGTCACGCAAGGCGGCTTCCCCTAGCCGGGGCGGATCCACCTCAACGCTCCGAACCAGGAATCCGAAGCAGGAAGGGGGCTGCGCGGGCGCGAACTCTCAGGGCCACCAGCCTGGGCTACGCCAGGCGGACCCTCCGAGCCGCGAGCGGGCCTGCGCGAGGGCGAGCTCTGCAGGCCAGCAGTACCCCGCCAAGCGGACCCTCCCGTCCAGGGGCAAGGCCACCCGCGTGCCGACTCCCCAGCCCGAGGGCAGGGCCACCACAAGCAGGCCCTCCGAGTCAGAGACTGGGCCGCCCGGGGCAAGCCCTCACACCAACAGCGGCACCCCGCCAGACGGCCCCTCCGATCCAGAGGCAGGGCCACCCCGGCGCCGACTCCTCAGCCCGAAGACAAGGCCACCACGAACAGGTCCTCCGAGTCACGGGCAGGGCCACCCGGGCGCGAGCCCCGCGCCGGCAGGAGTGGGGCCGGCCGGGCGGGCTCCCCGAGGTGTCGTGCGTGATCTCGGTGCGCTTCAATCGCCGGTAACCCAGTGTTCTCCGTCCGCTGGGCGGACCTCAGGGGCAAAAGGCACGGGGCGCCGGATACGGTTGGCACATCATGAGCGCTTCGCAGACCTCCTCTGACATCCCCACCCTCCTCGTCAAGATCTTCGGCAAGGACCGGCCGGGGATCACCGCCGGGCTGTTCGACACCCTCGCCGCGTACTCCGTCGACGTGGTCGACATCGAGCAGGTCGTCACCCGTGGCCGGATCGTCCTGTGCGCGCTCGTGACCGAGCCGCCCGCCGGGCAGGAGGGCGACCTGCGGGCGACCGTCCACAGCTGGGCGGAGTCGATGAAGATGCAGGCGGAGATCATCTCCGGCCTGGGCGACAACCGGCCCCGTGGTCTCGGCCGCTCGCACGTCACCGTGCTGGGCCACCCGCTGACCGCCGAGTCCACCGCCCGCATCGCCGCCCGGATCACCGCCACCGGCGGCAACATCGACCGTATCTTCCGGCTCGCCAAGTACCCGGTGACGGCCGTCGAGTTCGCGGTGTCCGGCGCGGAGCCGGAGACACTGCGGACCGCGCTGGTCACCGAGTCGGTGGCACTCGGTGTGGACGTGGCCGTCGTCGCGGCGGGGCTGCACCGCCGGGCCCAGCGGCTGGTGGTGATGGACGTGGACTCCACGCTCATCCAGGACGAGGTGATCGAGCTCTTCGCCGCGCACGCCGGCTGCGAGAAGGAGGTCGCCGAGGTCACGGAAGCCGCCATGCGCGGCGAGCTGGACTTCGAGCAGTCGCTGCACGCACGCGTGGCGCTGCTGGCGGGGCTGGACGCGTCGGTCGTGGAGAAGGTGCGCAGCGAGGTCCGGCTCACGCCGGGGGCGCGCACACTGATCCGTACGCTGAAGCGGCTCGGCTTCCAAGTCGGTGTCGTCTCGGGCGGGTTCACCCAGGTCACGGACGATCTGAAGGAGCGGCTGGGCCTCGACTTCGCGCAGGCCAACACCCTGGAGATCGTCGACGGGAAGCTCACCGGCAGGGTCGAGGGCGAGATCGTGGACCGGGCGGGCAAGGCACGGCTGCTGCGCCGGTTCGCCGCCGAGGCGGGGGTCCCACTGGCGCAGACCGTGGCGATCGGTGACGGCGCGAACGATCTCGACATGCTCAACGCGGCCGGTCTGGGCGTCGCCTTCAACGCCAAGCCGGTCGTGCGCGAGGCCGCCCACACCGCGGTGAACTTCCCCTTCCTCGACACCGTGCTGTATCTCCTCGGGGTGACCCGCGAAGAGGTCGAGGCGGCGGACACGCACGTCGAGTGACGGGGCGAGACACACGGGAGGGCCCGGCACCAGGTGGTGCCGGGCCCTTGTCGTGCGGGGTGCGGGTGCCGGAGGGGCGGCTACGCGGCGGAGTTACTCGGTCGGCGTCCAGTAGTCGGCCAGGGTGCCCCCGCCCGGCTCCAGGCCCTTCCAGGCACCCTCGAAGGTGAGCACGGCGAAGGCGGCGGCCGGGAAGCCGAGGCGGTTCATGCGCTCGCGGGCGTCGCCCTCGGCACTGCCTGCGAGGATGTCGGCGAGGCCCTGGATTCCGGGGTTGTGACCGACCAGCACGACGTTCTGCGCGTCGTCCGGGGTTTCGTTGAGCAGGGCGATCAACTCGCCGGGCGAGGCCTCGTAGATCCGCTCCTCGTAGACCGTTTTCGGTCGCTCGGGCAGTTCGTGAACGGCCAGCTTCCAGGTCTCGCGGGTCCTGACGGCGGTGGAGCAGAGGGCAAGGTCGAGGGGGATTCCGGAGTCGGCCAGCTTGCGCCCGGCGACGGCGGCGTCCATGCGGCCCCGGTCGGCGAGCGGCCGCTCGTGGTCGGAAACCTGGGGCCAGTCGGCCTTCGCATGCCGGAAAAGGACGATCCTGCGGGATTCTGCGACGCTCATGCGTCCCAGCTTCGCACGAAACAGGCCACGAGGCGCAGGGAGTTGAAGTGCGGATACCCGACACCGGTACAGGTGATTCCGGTGGGCTGGACGCTCGTCACCGTGTGTGGCTCGACAGGGCGTGCTGTATGCGCTCCACGACGTCGGTGATCACGGGGTCGCCGCTCGCCGCCTGGGCCTGCGCGGGGTTCGAGATCAGCAGCAGGAGCGTGAGAAAGGCGAGGGCCGGCAGGGCCACCGCCCACCAGGGCAGCCGGACGCCGACGCCGCTCGTGGTCGCCGGGTGGGGCCGGGGGTGCGTACGGGCCGACATGCCGCCTCCGTGGTCTGCGAGTCCTCGTGGCCCGGTCCTCCGTGGGCCCTCGCGGGTCCCCTGCGGCCACATCTCGACGCTACGGAACGCGGGCGGTCCGACCCATCCGGTGATCCACCCACTTCACCCTGAGACTCGCCCCCTAGGGGACGGGGGGTTACCCCCACCCCTGGGCGGTCACGGTGACGCGATGGCCGCGATGATCCCGATGACGACGAAGATGGCGAGGAACGAGCCGAAGACCAGGAGCATCTTCTTCTGGCCGTTCTGGGGGTTCGGGTCGAGCACTGGCATGCGCTCAGTCTCGCACCCCCGCCCCCCGGTGGGGCCGCCGGGGTCAGCCCCGGCGGGCCGCCTCGTCCTCCACGATCCGGTCGCGGCCCGCCAGGACGCCCGCGGCGATCTGCGGGAGCATCAGGGCGGCCATGAGGGCGAGGGGCAGGCCCCAGCCGCCGCTGTGCTGGTAGAGGACGCCGACGAGGAACGGGCCGGGGATCGAGATCAGGTAGCCCGTGCTCTGCGCGAAGGCGGACAGCTGGACCACGCCCGCGCCGGTCCTGGCCCGCATGCCGACCATGGTGAGCGCGAGCGGGAAGGAGCAGTTGGCGACGCCGATCAGCAGCGCCCACGCCCAGGCACCCTCCGCCGGGGCGAGGTGGAGGCCGCCGTACCCGAGGAGGCCGCAGACGCCCAGGGCGACCACGATCGGCCCCTGGTGGGGCAGGCGGGTGGCGAGCCGGGGGATCACGAAGGCCAGCGGCACGCCCATCACCATGGTGACGGCCAGCAGCAGCCCAGCCGTGCCGGCGGGGACCCCGGCGTCCCGGAAGATCTGCGCCATCCAGCCCATCGTGATGTAGGCGGCGGTCGCCTGGAGACCGAAGAACACGGCGAGCGCCCAGGCGGTACGACTCCGGGTGATCCGCAGGGCGGGCGCCGCCTCGCGCGCGGAGCCCGACGCTCCCCCGGGGTTCTCCGCCGGGCGCGTGTCCCGGTCTTGGCCGCGGTCCCGGAGCAACGCGAGCCACGGCACCACGGCCGCCGCCGCGAGCAGCGCCCACACGGCCAGCCCGGTCCGCCAACTCCCGCCCAGCACCTCGGTCATGGGCACGGTGACGGCCGCCGCGGCGGAGGTGCCGAGGGCCAGGGCCATGGAGTAGAGGCCCGTCATGGAGCCGACCCGGTCCGGGAACCAGCGCTTGACGATGACCGGCATCAGGACGTTGCTGACGGCGATGCCCATCAGGGCGAGGGCGCTCGCGGCCACGAATCCGGCCGTGCCGCCGGCGTACGGCCGTATCAGCAGGCCGCCGGCGATGGCGGCCATGCCCGCGCAGACGACGGCGGCCGGACCGAACCGGCGGGCGAGCCGGGGCGCCATGACGCCGAAGAGGGCGAAGCAGAGCGGCGGTACGGAGGTGAGGAGCCCGGCGACGCTGCCGCTCATGCCGAGCCCGGTGCGCACCTCTTCGAGGAGGGCACCGAGGCTGGTGATGGCGGGACGGAGGTTGAGGGCCGTCAGGACGATGCCGACGACGACCAGGCGGGTCGTCCACGCGCGCGTGGCGGGCGTCGGGGGTTCGGCCGCGGTCCGGTCGGACGTGGGGGTGTCAGACGGCGCCCGGCCCCGTGGGGACGTGGTCGTGGATGGGGATGTCGCCGTCAAGGTCTCCTCGCTCACCATGACCCCCATCATAGAATCATGGGATGATTGGTTGTCCATGGCCCGGCTGCTCCCGGTCGGCCACTGCGTGCGAAGGTGTGCCATGCCGCTGAGCCATCCCCGCCGATCGGCGCTGTCCGAACAGGTCATCGCCGCGCTGCGGAACCAGATCACCTCCGGCGAGTGGCCGGTCGGCTCCCGCATCCCCACGGAGCCGGAACTGGTCGAGGAGTTGGGCGTCGCCCGGAACACGGTCCGTGAGGCCGTCCGCGCGCTCGCGCACAACGGCCTGTTGGACATCCGCCAGGGCTCCGGCACCTACGTCGTCGCGACCAGCGAGCTCGCGGGTGTGATGCACCGCCGCTTCGCGGACGCCGACCCGCGCCACATCGCCGAGCTCCGCTCCGCCCTGGAGTCGAGCGCCGCGAAGCTGGCGGCCGAGCGGCGCACCGAGAAGGACCTCAAGCAGTTGGACGCGCTTCTGGCGCGCCGGGAGGAGGCATGGGCCTCGGGCGACACGGAGGCCTTCGTGACCGCCGACGCGACCTTCCACATGGCGGTCGTGGCCGCGTCCCACAACGACGTCGTGACGACGGTCTACGCGGACCTGGGGGAGGTCCTGCGGGACTGGTTGCGCGGTGACGTGGGCGAGGAGCTGACCCCGGAGACGTACATGGACCACGCCCGGCTGGTGGACGCCATCCGCGCGGGCGACGCGCCGACCGCCGCGGCGGAGGCGGCCGGCTATCCGTTCCACTGCTCTCCCGGCCGGGTCAGCCCTGACCCCGCTGGTGGCTGAACCACACCGAGCGGACTTCCTTCCAGCAGCGCCCGGTGAGCCGTACCGTCCGCGCGGGACCCGTCTCGACGGCGGCGCTGTCGCTGTCGAGGTCCCACCACCGCGCGCACTCGATGTGCAGCCGGACGTGGTCGACGGCCGCGTGGGGGTTGAAGCAGTACCCGATCACCTGGGAGCCGGTGACGGTGCTGTGGCAGGCCGCCCCGAACGGATCGGGCTTGTCGTCCACCACCGCGCGCGCGAGCCGCTCCCCGGTCTCCACGCGCGCGTGCGGTGCCGATTCGGACGGGAGGGTGAGGACGAGAGCCAGGGCGACGACAGCTGGGGCGATGCTGCGGGAGATGCGCACAAGGGGGACCTCCTCGGCCGAGTGGCTGAGCGGTACACGTCCAGCGTGCGCGGCACTCGGCTCCGGCGGCCCGCCGGATGAGCCGAACGAGTGATGATCCCGGCGGACAGGAGTACGGCGAGGGCGCGCACCCGAATGGATGCGCGCCCTCGAACCGTGGCGGAGCCCGGAGCGGTGGTGCTCACGCGCCGATCGCGTGCAGCCCGCCGTCCACGTGGATGATCTCGCCGGTGGTCTTGGGGAACCAGTCGCTGAGCAGCGCGACGACGCCGCGACCGGCCGGCTCGGGGTCCTTGAGGTCCCACTCCAGCGGCGAACGGTCGTCCCACACGGCGGCCAGCTCGCCGAAGCCCGGGATGGACTTGGCGGCCATGGAGGCGAGAGGGCCGGCGGAGACCAGGTTGCAGCGGATGTTCTGCTTGCCCAGGTCCCGGGCGATGTAACGGCTGGTGGCCTCCAGAGCGGCCTTGGCCGGACCCATCCAGTCGTACTGCGGCCACGCGAACTTCGCGTCGAAGGTGAGGCCGACGACCGAGCCGCCGTTCTGCATCAGCGGCAGGCACGCCATGGTCAGCGACTTCAGGGAGTACGCCGAGACGTGCATCGCGGTGGCGACGGACTCGAAGGGCGTGTTCAGGAAGTTGCCGCCGAGGGCGTCCTGCGGGGCGAAGCCGATGGAGTGGACGACGCCGTCGAGGCCGCCCAGCTCCTCACCGACGATGTCGGCCAGGCGCCCGAGGTGCTCGTCGTTGGTGACGTCGAGCTCGATGACCTTGGTGGGCTTGGGGAGCTTCCTGGCGATGCGCTCGGTCAGCGTGGGCCGGGGGAAGGCCGTGAGGATGATCTCGGCGCCCTGCTCCTGGGCCAGCTTGGCGGTGTGGAAGGCGATGGAGGACTCCATCAGCACACCGGTGATCAGGACGCGCTTGCCCTCGAGGATTCCGCTCATGGTGATCAGTGACCCATTCCCAGTCCGCCGTCTACGGGGATGACGGCTCCAGTGATGTACGAGGCGTCGTCCGAGGCGAGGAACCGCACCGTCGCGGCGATCTCCTCGGGCTGCGCGTAACGGCCGAGCGGCACCTGCTTCACGATGCCCGCGCGCTGTTCGTCGGTGAGCACCTTGGTCATGTCGGTGTCCACGAAGCCGGGGGCGACGACGTTGAAGGTGATGTTGCGCGAGCCCAGCTCACGGGCGAGGGAACGCGCGAAGCCGACCAGGGCGGCCTTGGAGGCGGCGTAGTTGGCCTGGCCGGGCGAGCCGTAGAGGCCCACGACCGAGGAAATGAGGACGACGCGGCCCTTCTTGGCGCGCAGCATGCCTCGGTTGGCGCGCTTGACGACACGGAAGGTGCCGGTGAGATTGGTGTCGATGACCGAGGTGAAGTCCTCCTCGGACATGCGCATCAGGAGCTGGTCCTTGGTGACGCCGGCGTTGGCGATCAGGACCTCGACCGGGCCGTGCTCGGCCTCGATCTCCTTGTAGGCCTGCTCCACCTGCTCGGGGTCGGTGATGTCGCACCGGACGGCGAGGAAGCCGGCCGGCGGCTCCCCCGAGCGGTAGGTGACGGCGACCTTGTCGCCGGCGTCGGCGAACGCGCGGGCGATGGCGAGGCCGATGCCCCGGTTGCCTCCGGTGACGAGAACCGAGCGGCTCAACGGATCACCCTTTCCTTAGCGGTCTGCACGCCTGCCCAATGCCTGGACGGCTGGCGCCTTCCCTCGAAACCTATCGGTCCGCTTCGCCCGGCGGGCATTCGAGCTGTGACAGTGGCTCGGGGGAGTCGCTGTGGGGTCCCTACAGAAAGCCCGCCGGCCACAGCCGGAAAGATGTGGTCCCGCCGCCCGCGGGCGCGACATGATCGGACCCGACAGGCCACGACAACCGTTCGGCAACAGGGAGACCTCGGTGCCTCATTCCATCGACGAAGCCTTCACGGCACTACCGCTGAGGGCGTTGGCCGACGCGGCCCTGGCCCGTGCGCGGGCCCTCGGCGCCGACCACGCCGACTTCCGGTTCGAGCGGGTGCGCAGCGCGTCCTGGCGGATCAGGGACGCGAAGCCCGCCGGGTCGTCGGACACGACCGACCTCGGGTACGCGGTGCGGGTGGTGCACGGCGGGACCTGGGGGTTCGCCTCCGGGGTGGATCTGACGATGGACGCCGCCGCGAAGGTCGCCTCGCAGGCCGTGGCCATGGCCAAGCTGTCCGCACAGGTCATCAAGGCCGCCGGGTCGGACGAGCGGGTGGAGCTGGCGGACGAGCCGGTGCACGCGGAGAAGACCTGGGTCTCCTCCTACGAGATCGACCCGTTCACGGTCCCCGACGAGGAGAAGACAGCGCTGCTCACGGAGTGGAGCACGCGGCTGCTGGCGGCCGACGGGATCAACCATGTCGACGCCTCGCTGCTCACGGTCCACGAGAACAAGTTCTACGCCGACACCGCGGGGACCGTGACCACCCAGCAGCGCGTACGGCTGCATCCGTCGCTGACCGCCGTGTCCGTCGACGAGTCCAGTGGTGAGTTCGATTCGATGCGGACGCTGGCACCGCCGGTCGGGCGCGGCTGGGAGTACGTGACGGGCACCGGCTGGGACTGGGACGACGAGCTGGCGCGCATCCCGGAGCTGCTCGCGGAGAAGATGCGGGCACCGAGTGTCGAGGCGGGCGTCTACGACCTGGTCGTCGACCCGTCCAACCTGTGGCTGACCATCCACGAGTCCATCGGCCACGCCACCGAGCTGGACCGCGCGCTCGGCTACGAGGCGGCCTACGCCGGCACGTCCTTCGCCACCTTCGACAAGCTCCACAAGCTCAAGTACGGCTCCGAGCTGATGAACGTCACCGGTGACCGCACCGCCGAGCACGGTCTGGCGACCATCGGGTACGACGACGAGGGCGTGGCGGGCCAGAGCTGGGACCTCGTCCGGGACGGCACCCTCGTCGGCTACCAACTCGACCGCCGCATCGCCAAGTTGACCGGCCTCGGCCGCTCCAACGGCTGTGCGTACGCCGACTCCCCCGGGCATGTGCCGGTGCAGCGCATGGCCAATGTGTCGCTTAAGCCGGATCCGGCCGGGATGTCGACGGAGGATCTGATCGGCGGGGTCGACCGGGGCGTCTACGTCGTCGGGGACCGGTCCTGGTCCATCGACATGCAGCGGTACAACTTCCAGTTCACCGGGCAGCGCTTCTTCAAGATCGAGAACGGGCGGATCACCGGGCAGCTGCGGGACGTCGCCTACCAGGCGACGACGACCGACTTCTGGGGGTCCATGGCGGCCGTGGGCGGGCCGCAGACCTACGTCCTGGGCGGCGCGTTCAACTGCGGCAAGGCCCAGCCGGGTCAGGTCGCCGCGGTGTCGCACGGCTGCCCCTCGGCCCTCTTCAAGGGCGTCAACATTCTGAACACCACGCAGGAGGCCGGTCGATGAGCGCGCGGAACAACAAGGCGCACAAGCCGCACGAGATCGTCGAGCGGGCCCTCGCGCTCTCCCGGGCCGACGGCTGTGTGGTGATCGCCGACGAGTACTCGACGGCGAACCTGCGCTGGGCGGGCAACGCGCTGACCACGAACGGGGTCACCCGGGGCCGGTCGGTGACCGTCGTCGCCACCGTCGACGGCAAGGAGGGCACCGCCTCCGGGGTCGTGTCGCGAGCCGCCGTCACCGCCGAGGAGCTGGAGCCGCTGGTGCGGGCCGCCGAGGCCGCCGCGCGCGGCGCCGGGCCGGCCGAGGACGCCCAGCCGCTGGTCACGGGGGTGGAGCACTCCCCCGACTTCACGGACGCGCCCGCCGAGACCTCCTCCGCCGTCTTCGCCGACTTCGCGCCGGCCCTCGGCGAATCCTTCGCACGCGCGCGTGCGGGCGGCCGTGAGCTGTACGGCTTCGCCAACCACGAACTGGTGTCGAGCTATCTCGGCACGTCCACCGGGCTGCGGCTGCGCCACGACCAGCCGAACGGGACGCTGGAGCTGAACGCCAAGTCCCCGGACCGCAAGCGTTCGGCGTGGGCGGGGCGCTCCACACGGGACTTCAAGGACGTCGACCCGGCGTCCCTGGACGCGGAGCTGGCCGTGCGCCTCGGCTGGGCCGAGCGGCGGGTGCCGCTGCCCGCCGGACGGTACGAGACGCTGCTGCCCCCGACGGCCGTGGCCGACCTGCTGATCTACCAGATGTGGTCGGCGTCGGCGCGGGACGCCGCCGAGGGGCGGACGGTGTTCAGCAAGCCGGGCGGCGGCACGCGGATCGGCGAGCGGTTGACCGAGCTGCCGCTGACCCTGCGCAGCGACCCGAACGAGCCGGGCCTGGAGTCCGCGCCCTTCGTGCTGGCCCACTCCTCCGGCGGCGACAGCTCGGTGTTCGACAACGGGCTGCCGCTGAAGGCGACCGAGTGGATCAGCGGGGGCGAGATCGCGCATCTGCCGACCACCCGGCACAGCGCGGGCCTGACGGGGCTGCCGGTGGTGCCGACGATCGGCAACCTGGTCCTGGACGGCGGGGCGGACCGCTCCCTGGCGGAGATGGTCGCGAACACCCGGCGCGGGCTGCTGCTGACCTGCCTCTGGTACATCCGCGAGGTCGACCCGGCGACGCTGCTGCTGACCGGCCTGACCCGCGACGGCGTCTACCTCGTGGAGAACGGCGAGGTCACGGGCGAGGTGAACAACTTCCGGTTCAACGAGTCGCCGGTGGACCTGCTGGGCAGGGCCACGGAGGCGGGGCGCACGGAGAAGACGCTGCCGCGCGAGTGGAGCGACTACTTCACCAGGGCCGCGATGCCCGCCCTGCGGGTGCCGGATTTCAATATGAGTTCTGTCAGCCAGGGCGTATAACCTCGTACCTGGTTACGCCCTAATCGAGGAGACACGAGAACCGTGACGGACATCGTCGACGAGCTGAAGTGGCGGGGGTTGTTCGCCCTGTCCACCGACGAGGACGCTTTGCGCAAGGCGCTCGCGGACGGTCCCGTCACGTTCTATTGCGGTTTCGATCCGACCGCGCCGTCCCTGCACGTCGGACATCTGGTGCAGGTGCTCACCGTGCGCCGGCTCCAGCAGGCCGGTCACCGGCCGCTGGCGCTGGTCGGCGGTGCGACGGGCCTGATCGGTGACCCCCGCCCCACGGCGGAGCGCACGCTGAACGATCCGGAGACCGTCGCCGGCTGGGTCGGCAAGCTGCGCGGCCAGATCGAGCCGTTCCTGTCCTTCGAGGGCGAGAACGCGGCCGTCATGGTCAACAACCTCGACTGGACCGAGGGCCTGTCCGCCATCGAGTTCCTGCGGGACATCGGCAAGCACTTCCGCGTCAACAAGATGCTGACGAAGGACTCCGTCGCCCGTCGTCTGGAGTCCGACCAGGGCATCAGCTACACCGAGTTCAGCTACCAGATCCTCCAGGGCATGGACTTCCTCCAGCTCTACCGGAGGTACGGCTGCACCCTCCAGCAGGGCGGCAGCGACCAGTGGGGCAACCTCACGGCGGGTCTGGATCTGATCCACCGGCTGGAGCCCGGCGTGGAGGCGCACGCGCTGGCCACCCCGCTGATGACCAAGGCGGACGGCACCAAGTTCGGCAAGACCGAGGGCGGCGCCGTCTGGCTCGACCCGGAGATGACCACGCCGTACGCGTTCTACCAGTTCTGGCTGAACGTGGACGACCGGGACATCACCCGGTACATGCGGATCCTCTCCTTCAAGTCCCGTGCGGAGCTTGAGGAGTTGGAGAAGCAGACGGAGGAGCGGCCGCAGGCGCGGGCAGCGCAGCGGGCGCTGGCCGAGGAGCTGACGACGCTGGTGCACGGGGCGCAGCAGACGGCCGCCGTGATCGCCGCGTCGCGCGCCCTCTTCGGTCAGGGCGAGCTGGCGGAGCTGGACGAGAAGACGCTGGCCGCGGCGTTGTCCGAGCTGCCGCACGCGAAGGTGGCCGAGCTGGCGCCGGTCGTGGACCTCCTCGCGGAGGTCGGGCTGGTGCCGAGCAAGTCCGCGGGTCGGCGGACCGTGAAGGAGGGCGGGGCCTACGTGAACAACGTGAAGGTCACCGCGGAGGACGCCGTGCCGGCGCCGGAGGACCTCATTCACGGGCGGTGGCTGGTGTTGCGGCGCGGGAAGAAGAACCTGGCCGCGGTCGAGGTGGCCGGCGCCTAGGCGCCGTAGGGGCGTGGTGGATCCGGCGAGCGCCGCTTGGAATGTGGTCGCTCGCGCGGGTTCCCCGCGCCCCTTCGCAGTTCAGCGCTGCTGTTTCCTCTTTCCCAGGGTCGCCATGTACGCCATGTCACCCAGAGCGACGATGACGATCGCGGCGACGAGCTGGAAGATGTGGCGGCTCCAGTCGATGCCGGACGTCTCCTCGACACCGAAGCCGCGTGCGATCGCGTTGCCGACGACGGCGCCCAGCATGCCGAAGATCGTCGTCAGCCAGAGCGGGCTGTGCTGCTTGCCCGGGAGGATCGCCTTGGCCAGCAGGCCCAGTACGAATCCCACGATGATCGCCCACAACCAGCCCATGGCTGCCTCCTCGTACGGCTCGACGTGAGCATTACGCCCAGTGTCGGCCCGCCTGCGGTACGCCGCATGTCGGGCACGGCTGTACGCGCTACGGCGCACTTCGCGCACTCCTGGTGGAAGGTGACCCGGTCTCGTAGGCGGCGCAGACGCGGCGTAACGTGGGGCTTGTCCGGACCGCGTTCCCTGTAGCGGACACGGGCGGGGCACGGGCCGGTGAGCGTCCGATACAGGCGGGTGGTGGAACGCGATGCGGAAGCAGAGCAACGTCGAGGTCTTCCGGATCACAGGTGCCCGGCAGGGCCTCGCCGACGACGTCCGCGGCCGGCAGCGTCGCTACATCATCTCGATGTCCGTGCGCACCCTCGCGGTGATCGCCGCCGCGGTCCTGTGGAACGTCGAACGGCACGTCGCGGTCGTCGCGCTGGTCCTCGGCGCGGTGCTGCCGTACGTCGCCGTGGTGATCGCCAACGCGGGCCGGGAGAACGCGCCCTCACTGCCGTCCACGTTCGTGAGTGCCCCCATGCGGCCGATGATCGCGCCGCCTGCGGAATCCGTCCCGGAGGACTCCACGGCCGATCCCGCCGGGGATCGGCGGAGCGAGCCGCGCGAGCGGGCCTGAGCACGGCCCTCGGGCCTCCCCCGCGAAACGGAATCCGGCCACCCGCCAAGCTCAAGAAAAGCTCAGATCAATCATGTAGTTCCTGTGCCGGGCAGAGGCCTACCCGTGACATACTTCGTACGCGCTCCGCATCCCCCGTCGGAGCGACAGACCGACGCCGGGCAGCTCCCCCCGTGGCTGCTCGGCGTCGCCTTTTCTGCGGCTAGGGTCGACGGGTGAACATCCTCAACGTCCCCGGCTCCGATCCGTCCTCCCCCGTCTGTTCGGCCAAGGGCTGTCGTGCCGACGCGGTCTGGGTGCTCGCCTGGAACAACCCGAAGCTGCACACGCCGGAGCGGCGCAAGACGTGGCTCGCGTGCGACGAGCACCGGGAGCATCTGTCGCAGTTCCTGGGTGTGCGGGGCTTCCTGAAGGATGTCGTCCGGTTCTCCGAGTGGGAGGAACAGGCGCCGTAGAGCGCGCTCGCCCCGGTCAGCCCCCGGTCAGCCCCCGATGGCGGACATGGGGCGGTCGGGCTGGACGAAGGACGGGTCGTCGAGGCCCGCGCCCGCCTTCTTGCCCCACATGGCCAGGCGCCAGATGCGGGCTATCTCCTCGTCCGGGGCGCCGGAGCGCAGTGCGGCGCGCAGGTCGGTCTCCTCGCGGGCGAACAGGCAGGTGCGGACCTGGCCGTCGGCGGTGAGGCGGGTGCGGTCGCAGGCGGAGCAGAAGGGGCGGGTCACGGAGGCGATGACGCCCACACGGTGCGGGCCGCCGTCGACCAGCCAGCGCTCCGCCGGGGCCGAGCCGCGTTCGTCCTGGCCCTCGGGGGTGAGGTCGAAGCGGGTGCGCAGCGAGGTCAGGATGTCGCCGGCGGTCACCATGCCGTCGCGCTTCCAGCCGTGCTGGGCGTCCAGGGGCATCTGCTCGATGAAGCGCAGCTCGTAGTCGTGCTCGACGGCCCAGGCGAGGAGGTCCGGGGCCTCGTTCTCGTTCAGGCCCGGCATCAGGACCGAGTTGACCTTGACCGGGGTCAGGCCGGCGTCACGGGCGGCTTCGAGGCCTTCGAGGACGTCCTTGTGGCGGTCCCGGCGGGTGAGGGTCTTGAAGACGTCGGGGCGCAGGGTGTCCAGGGAGACGTTCACCCGGTCCAGACCGGCCGCCTTCAGGGCCGACGCCGTGCGCCTGAGGCCGATGCCGTTGGTGGTGAGGGACATCTGGGGGCGGGGGGCGAGGGCGGCCACGCGCTCCACGATGCCGACGAGGCCGGGGCGCAGGAGCGGCTCACCGCCGGTGAAGCGGACCTCCTCGACGCCCAGGACGCGGACGGCTATGTCGATGAGACGGACGATCTCGTCGTCCGTGAGCAGGTCGGGCTTGGCCAGCCACTGCAGGCCCTCCTCGGGCATGCAGTACGTGCAGCGCAGATTGCACCGGTCGGTCAGCGAGACCCTCAGGTCGGTGGCCACTCGGCCGTAGGTGTCGATGAGCACGTGGGCCCCCTCCCTCGCGGCGGATCACAATCGTTCGACATCTGCGAGCCTACGTGACGGCGCTGACGACATCACCGGCCCGATCGCACGAGACGCGGCACCGAATCGCCGTAGATACCCACGACCCGGGCATCACGCGGGGCCGCCGTAGGGATCTACGACGGCCCCGTGCGCAGTGGGCCGGGTCAGTGCGCCCCGGTGCCCGTGAGGGAGCGGACCTCCAGCTCGGCGTACTTGGCCTCGTCGGGCTTCTCCTTGGACAGGACCGTGCCGAGGAAGCCCATGAGGAAGCCGAACGGGATGGAGATGATGCCCGGGTTCTTCAGCGGGAACCAGGCGAAGTCGACGTCCGGGAACATCGCCTTCGGGTCGCCGGAGACGACGGGCGAGAACAGCACCAGGCCGACGGCGACGATCAGACCGCCGTAGATCGACCACAGCGCGCCCTGGGTGGTGAACCTCTTCCAGAAGAGGCTGTAGAGGATCGTGGGCAGGTTGGCGGAGGCCGCGACCGCGAAGGCGAGGGCGACCAGGCCGGCCACGTTCAGGTCGCGGGCGAGGGCGCCGAGGCCGATGGAGACGACGCCGATGAAGACGGTCGCCCAGCGGGCCGCGCGCACCTCCTCGGCGCCGGAGGCCTGTCCCTTGCGGATGACGTTGGCGTAGATGTCGTGCGCGAAGGAGGACGAGGAGGCGAGGGTCAGGCCGGCGACCACGGCGAGGATGGTCGCGAAGGCCACCGCCGAGATCGTGGCGAGCAGGATCGCGCCCCAGGCCGAGTCGACGCCGCCCAGGTGCAGCGCGAGCAGCGGTGCCGCCGTGTTGCCGGACGGGTTGGAGGCGATGATCTCGTCCTGGGAGATCAGCGCCGCGGCGCCGAAGCCGAGGGCGATGGTCATCAGATAGAAGCCGCCGATGATGCCGATCGCCCAGTTGACGGACTTACGGGCGGCCTTGGCGTTGGGCACCGTGTAGAAGCGGATCAGGATGTGCGGCAGACCGGCGGTGCCGAGGACCAGGGCGATGCCGAGGGAGATGAAGTCCAGCTTGGAGGTGCCGGTCGCGCCGTACTGGAGGCCGGGCTCCAGGAAGGCGGCGCCCTTGCCGCTGTTCTCGGCGGCGGTGCCGAGCAGATCGGAGATGTTGAAGTTGAACTTCAGCAGCACCAGGAACGTAATGAGGAGCGTGCCGCCGATCAGCAGGACGGCCTTCACCATCTGGACCCAGGTGGTGCCCTTCATACCGCCGATGGAGACGTAGACGATCATCAGGAGACCGACGAGGGCCACGATGAGGATCTTGCCCGCGTCGGAGGTGATGCCGAGGAGCAGCGAGACCAGGACGCCCGCGCCCGCCATCTGGGCCAGCAGGTAGAAGATCGACACGACGATCGTGGAGGTGCCGGCCGCGGTGCGGACGGGACGCTGGCGCATGCGGTACGCGAGGACGTCGCCCATGGTGTAGCGGCCGGAGTTCCTGAGCGGCTCGGCGACCAGGAGCAGGGCGACCAGCCAGGCGACCAGGAAGCCGATGGAGTAGAGGAAGCCGTCGTAGCCGAAGAGGGCGATCGCGCCGGCGATGCCGAGGAACGACGCGGCGGACATGTAGTCGCCGGAGACGGCCAGGCCGTTCTGGAAGGCGCTGAACTGGCGGCCGCCCGCGTAGAAGTCGGCGGCGTCCTTGGTCTGGCGGCCGGCCCAGATGGTGATGCCGAGGGTCGCCAGGACGAACAGCGCGAACAGGGTGATGATGAGCGGCCGGTGCTCGCTGGCCTCGTTGGCCGCGAGGAACGTCTGCTGTACGGGGCTCATGCGTCGCCCTCCATCCGGGACTTGATCGCCTCGGCCTTGGGGTCGAGCTTCGCGGCGGCGTGCTTCGAGTACCACCAGGCGATGAGGAACGTGGTGACGAACTGTGCGACGCCCAGGACGAAGGCGACGTTGATGTTGCCGAAGAGCTTGGTGCCCATGAAGTCGCCCGCGTAGTTGGAGAGCAGGACGTACAGCAGGTACCAGGCGATGAAGCCCACGGTCAGCGGGAAGGCGAACGAGCGGTAGGAGCGGCGCAGTTCGGCGAACTCGGCGCTCTCATGGACCGCCGCGAACTC
Source organism: Streptomyces gottesmaniae (assembly GCF_031845845.1). Lineage (NCBI taxonomy): Bacteria > Bacillati > Actinomycetota > Actinomycetes > Kitasatosporales > Streptomycetaceae > Streptomyces > Streptomyces gottesmaniae. Next base: position 29,591 of record NZ_JAVRFJ010000060.1, on the reverse strand, counting down.
CTCGGGTGAGGGGAGGTGATGCTCTGCCTTCGCTGGGGGCGGTGCGTCGGTTGCCACGGAGTCTCCTCGCGTCTCCGCCGCGGTCGCGACGGTGGATGGTGACGTGTTCGCCGTCGGATCGGGGGACGGACTGGGTTCGGACATGGGGTCGGCTCTGTTCCTTCGATGACGGGTGCACGATCGTGCTCGGGCTCCCTGCTCAACGTCACGGCGGCGCACGAGGACCGGTTCAACCGCGCGGCTTTCTTTCGAGAACCGATCGAGAACCGATGCGGAAGCCGAGGCGCGCCGGCTCGGAAAGCGCCCTCAGGTGCGGCGACTTCGAGGGTTACCCCTCTACTTCGGCCTCCCGCCCGTGAAGTCATTGCTGGCCGACGACGACCAGGGATAGCTTCGGGCTGCACCACCAACGTCATGTACCTGCCCAGGCACCCGTGTGTCCCGGGCCGGTTTCTTTCAGGATGATGTGGAGATCCCATGGCTCATCTGCGCTCCAGACGACGGCTCGCTCTCGCGGTGCCGGTCGTCCTGTCGCTGACCGCCTCGCTCGGTTTCCTGCCCGGTGTCGCCACGGCGGCCCCGCTCGCGGAGTCCACCGCCGCGACCGCGGAGGGCCCGAACCTGTCGTACGTCGTGAACACGAAGACGGACAAGCGCACGATCGCCTCCGTGCAGAAGGCGATAGCCCAGGCCGGCGGCAAGGTAGTGATCACCTACGCCAAGATCGGCGTGATCGTGGTCCACTCGACCGACCCGGCCTTCGGTGCGACGATCCGCGCGGTCCGTGGAGTGCAGTCCGCCGGTGCCACCCGGACCTCGCCGCTGACCCCCGCCGGTACGACGGACCTGGGTGCCGTCGACATGCTGACGGACGCGGAGGCCGCGAAGGTGAAGGCCGCCTCGGCGGACATCCCCGACGCCGAGCCCCTCGAGGCCGACCAGTGGGACCTGCGGTCGATCGGCGCCGACCAGGCCGCGAAGATCGACGACGGCAGCAAGAAGGTCACGGTAGCCGTGATCGACACGGGCGTCGACGACACCCACCCGGACCTCGCGCCGAACTTCTCCGCCTCCCAGTCCGCCAACTGCGACGGCGGTGTCGCGGACACCAGTGAGGGCTCCTGGCGGCCGTACACCCCGCAGGACTACCACGGCACCCACGTGGCCGGTGAGATAGCCGCGGCCCGCAACGGCGTCGGTGTCGCCGGTGTCGCGCCGGGTGTGAAGGTCTCCAGCATCAACGTGACCGACCGCAGCAGCGGCCTCTTCTACGCGGAGAGCGTCGTCTGCGCGTTCGTCTTCGCCGCCGACCGCGGCGTGGAGATCACGAACAACAGCTACTACGTGGACCCGTGGCTCTACAACTGCGTGGACGACCCGGACCAGAAGGCCATCGTCGACGCCGTCAACCGGGCCCAGAAGTACGCCACGAAGAAGGGCACCCTGCACCTGGCCTCGGCGGGCAACTCCAACCACGACCTCGCCTCCGACGCGATCCTGGACGCGTCCAGCCCCAACGACACCACGCCGGTCGAGCGCACCATCGACCCGAGCGAGTGCTTCGACGTCCCGACGCAGCTGCCGGGCATCGTCACGGTGAGCGCGACGGGCGTGAAGAACGAGAAGTCGTACTACTCCACGTACGGCAACGGCGTCGTCGACATCGCCGCGCCGGGCGGTGACGCCCGCTACCAGATCCCGGACACGCCGTCGAAGAACGGCCGCATCCTGTCCACCATGCCGAACGGCGCCTACGGCTTCCTCCAGGGCACGTCGATGGCGTCGCCGCACGCCGCCGGTGTCGCCGCGCTGCTGAAGTCCACGCACCCGTGGGCGTCCCCGAAGCAGCTGCAGAAGCTGCTGAAGGCCCAGGCGGACGAGCAGGCCTGCCCGACGTCGTACGACCAGAACGGCGACGGCGTCCAGGACGCGGTTTGCGAGGGCAGCCCCAGCGTGAACGGTTTCTACGGGTTCGGCATCGTCAACGCCCTGAAGGCCGTCAAGTAACGCAGCCGGTGAGCAGCCACGACGAACTGGAGACAGCATGACAGCGCCTCTCAAGCGCTCCCGTCGTCTGACCGCGATCCCGCTGGGGATGGCCATGGCGACCGCGCTGGTCGTCGTACCGAACATCACGGCCTCGGCGGCCGAGTCGACCGGATCGGCCGCATCGGCCGGGCAGGCCGACGCGACCGGGCTCAGCTACGTCGTCAACGTGCGCGCGGGGCACGGGCCCTCCGCGCACGTGAGGAAGGCGATCGCTCAGGCCGGCGGCACGATCGTGACGTCGTACGACCGGATCGGTGTCGTCGTCGTCCACTCCTCGAACCCCGGCTTCGCCGCGGAGATCCGTAAGGTGCGCGGGGTCCAGTCGGCCGGTTCCACCCGGACCGCGCCGCTGCCCGCGCAGTCGACCACCGACGTGGGCACCCCGAAGGTGCTGACCGCCGAGGAGATGGCGGACGTCGAGGCGGCGGACGGGCAGGACCCGTTGGAGCCTTTGCAGTGGGACCTGCCGGCCATCAAGGCCGACAAGGCCCACGAGGTGTCGCTCGGCAGCCGGGACGTCACCGTCGCCGTCATCGACACGGGTGTCGACGACACGCATCCGGACATCGCGCCGAACTTCGACCGTGACGCCTCCGTCAACTGCGTGACGGGCAAGCCCGACACCAGCGACGGAGCCTGGCGGCCGGGGCCCACGGAGAGCGCGCACGGCACCCACGTGGCCGGGGAGATCGCCGCCGCGAAGAACGGCGTCGGTGTCACGGGTGTGGCGCCCGGGGTGAAGGTGTCCGGCATCAAGGTGTCCACCACCGCCGGCTTCTTCTACACGGAGGCCGTCGTCTGCGGCTTCATGTGGGCCGCCGAGCACGGTGTGGACGTCACCAACAACAGCTATTACACCGATCCCTGGTACTTCAACTGCAAGAACGACCCGGACCAGAAGGCGCTGGTGGAGGCCCTCGGCCGGGCGACGAAGTACGCGGAGAAGAAGGGCGCGGTCAACGTCGCCGCGGCCGGCAACGAGAACTACGACCTCGCGGCCGACGAGATCACCGACCCGGTCTCGCCCAACGACTCGACCCCGTCGGACCGGGTGATCGACCCGTCCGAGTGCCTCGACATCCCGACCCAGCTGCCGGGTGTCGTCACGGTCGCCTCCACCGGCGCCAAGGGCATCAAGTCGTCCTTCTCCAACCACGGTCTGGGCGTCGTCGACATCGCCGCACCCGGCGGCGACTCGACCCGCTTCCAGACCCCGGCCCCGCCCGCCACCAGCGGTCTGATCCTGGGCCCGCTGCCCGGCGGTTCGTGGGGCTACATGGCCGGTACGTCGATGGCGTCCCCGCACGTCGCGGGCGTCGCCGCGCTGATCAAGTCGACCCACCCGCACGCGCCGGCGGCGCTGGTCAAGGCACTGCTGTACGCCCAGGCCGACGCCACGCCCTGCACCGATCCGTACGACATCGACGGGGACGGCAAGGCCGACGCGGTCTGCGAGGGGCCGAAGAACCACAACGGCTTCTACGGCTTCGGCACCACCGACGCGTTGGACGCGGTGACCAGGTAGGGGTTCGTCTCGCAGGAGGTCGTCGGGCCGGGCGGTGTCACACCGCCCGGCCCTTCGGCTGCATAGTGCGGTCATGACAGACATGGACGATGTGTGGGCGGCACTCGGCGGCGATCCCGCCCTGCCGCGGCGGATCTCGACCGTCGTACGGAGCGGGGTGCTCGACGCCCGGCTGCCGGTACGGGAACTGGCGCGGACCTGCGTCGGGGTGTGCGCGCTCGCGGCGGCCGAGTTGGGTGCGCGCCGGGCCGGGCTCACCGAGGTTCCACGGGTACGGGTGGACGACGGGGCGGTCGGCACCGCCTTCGTGAGTGAACGTCATCTGCTGGTCGACGGGCGGGCACCGGTCACCTTCGCGCCGCTGTCGCGGTTCTGGCGGACGGCGGACGGGTGGGTGCGGACGCACGCGAACTATCCGCACCACCGGCGGCGGCTGCTGTCCGCGCTCGGGGTGCCCGCCGGCGATCTGCCGGGGGGTGAGGTGTCCGCCGTCGCGTCGGCGCTCGCCGAACGGGCGTCCCTGGAGGTCGAGGAGGCCGTGTGCGCGGCCGGAGGCCTGGCGTTCGCCCTGCGGACACCGAAGGAGTGGTCCGCGCACGGGCAGGCGGCGGCCCTGCGGGAGCGTCCGCTCGTCGAGTGGCGGCGGTGGGACGGTGCCGACGCGCCACGCGCGCGCGTGCTCGCACCCGGGACGGAGGTGTCCGCGCGGCCGGCCGCCGGAGTGCGTGTCCTGGACCTGACCCGGGTCATCGCGGGCCCGGTCGCCACACGCACGCTCGCCCTCCTGGGCGCGGACGTGCTGCGGATCGACCCACCCGGCACACCCGAGATCCTCGACCAGCACGCCGACACGGGCTTCGGGAAGCGGTCGGCGACGCTCGATCTGGCCGCGGACCCCGGAGTCTTCGAGGCGCTGCTCGCCGAGGCGGACGTCGTCGTCACCGGGTACCGGCCCGGCGCGCTGGACCGGTTCGGTCTGTCGCCCGAGGCGCTGGTCGAGCGCCGGCCCGGGCTGGTCGTGGCACAGCTCTCGGCCTGGGGCGCGTACGGGCCGTGGGCGGGGCGGCGGGGCTTCGACAGTCTGGTGCAGGTGGCCACGGGCATCGCGGCGGTCGAGGGGTCCGCGGAACAGCCGGGCGCGCTGCCCGCGCAGGCGCTGGACCACGGGACGGGGTATCTGCTGGCGGCGGCCGTGCTGCGGGCGCTCACCGAGCGGGCGGACGGGGGCGGCGGCCGCGCGGTCCGGCTGGCACTCGCGCGTACGGCGGCCTGGTTGACGGACGATGTCGCGCCCGGCCCGGACGGGCGCGCGGGCTACGACGGGCCGGAGGCGTGGCTCACCGAGCGGGACAGCCAGCTGGGGCGGCTGCGGTACGCGCGGTCGCCGGTCTCCTTCGAGGGCGGGCCGCAGGACTGGACCCGCCCGCCCGGGCTCTGGGGAGCGGACGAGCCGCGCTGGCGTTGACCCACCGGGAGCTCAGAACCGTACACATGGGCGAAATATCGAACTGTCGGCCGCTTTCCGGCACTTGCCCGATTCTGGTACGGCTGGTGGACTTTTCCGGGTGAGCCCGACGAGACGGACGACGGTGGCGACGGCAGCGGAAGCGGACGGGCCGGAGCGGCGGTCCGCCCGGACCGGGGGTGGGGCCGGACGGGCCGTCGTCGTGCTCGTCCTGGTGACCGCAGCGGCGCTGATACCCCTGCTCGGGCCGCGGGTCGCGCTCGACGGCACGGGTGAGGCCGCGGCACCCGGGACCGGCGGGATCGCCCTGCTGCGGACGGTGCTGCTGGCGGCGCTGTGCGTGCCGGTGGGCGAGTTGTTCGTGGCCCGGCTGGTGCGACGGGTGCCCGGTGCGCCCGGGCGGACACCGGGCAGTTGGGCGCCCTGGGCGGCGGGCGCCGGTCTCGTGGCCTCCCTGGGGCTGGCCTCGGTCGTGGCCACGGGCAATCTGGTGCCGGACTCCCCCGCCGACATGGACGTGGGCGGCCTCTACGAGACCCGGGACGGCAAGCTCGCCCTTGTGGAGGTCAACGCCTTCGCGGCGGCCGGTCTGCTGGCGCTGTCCCGCCGGCCGGCCGCCCAGGCGCTGCCCCTCGCCGCCGTGGTCGTCGCGGAGGCGCTGCGCGCCCACCCGAGCACGGACCACCACGACCCGCTGGTCGGCACCGGTCTGACGGTGGTGCACCTGACGTGCGCGGCACTGTGGGCGGGCGGACTGCTGCACGTGCTGCGGACCCTGCGCACGCGCGCGTGGCGCTCGTCGGGGCCGGGCACCGCGTTGTTGGGGCTCTACGCGCGCGTGGCCGCCGTTCTGCTCGCCGCCGTCACCGCCAGCGGGGTGTGGAGCACGTTGCGCCGGATGCCACCGGGCACGGTCCTCGACCAACTGACGGAGACGGCGTACGGGCGGGCCCTGTTCGCCAAGGTCCTGCTCGTGGCCGCCGTCGCCGTGCTGGCCCTCTGGGCCCGGCTGCGGCTGCGCCGCGCGGCCGACGATCCCCTCGGCGCCTGCGCTCCCGCCCGCGCGGAGGTGGTGGTGCTGGGCGCGGTCGTCGCCGTGTCGGCGCTCATGACGGCTCTGCCGCTGCCGATCCGCTGGTGAGGGGCGACGGGGCGGGGGCGCCGAGGACCCCTCGGGTCAGCAGGTACTGGGCCGCCAGATAGGTGAGCATGATCCACAGATCGGGGCGGGGCGGCTGCGGCCACTCGGCGACGCCGGTCGCGATGAGCATGTCCGACACCACGAAGAGCGCGCCGCCGAGCCCCGCGACGAGCCCGACCCGGGCGGCGGCCCACGCCATCGTCGTCAACAGGGCGCTGTAGCAGGCGACGGGGAGGCGCAAGTCCGCCGGCAGACCGGGCCACAGACCCACGACGGCGACGACCAGGGCGAGGCCGTACGCGACACCGGACGCGACGGCGGGCGCGACACCGGACTCGGCGGCAGACGGCGCGCTGGACGCCGCGCCGTACGTCGGCTGTCCGGACCTGCCGAGTCCGCCGGCTCCGTCGGGTCCGTCGCGTCGACCGAGTCCGTCACGTCGACCGAGTCCGCCGAACTGCACGAGGTAACAGACGTGCCCCACCGCGAAGGAGCCCATCCCGGCGAGGAAGGCCGGTTCGGCGTCGGAGAGGAGCAGCACGTCGCCACCCCAGCCGAAGAGCAGGGCGGCGAGCAGCGGTCGGGGCGCGCCACGCGTGTACGCGTACGCCGCGAGCAGGGGCATCAGCAGGGGCTTGGCGGCGAGGTGCCCCGCGTCGAACCCGACGGCCAGGGAGGCGAGGTCGACGCCGGCGGCGACCCCGAAGGCGACGAGGAGCACGGCCCCTCTGTCCCGCCTCACGCGACGGTCTTCGAGGACGCGGACGAGGGCGAGGACGAGGACGAGGACGAGGACGTGGACGGGGCTGAGGCTGAGGCTGAGGCTGAGGCTGAGGCTGAGGTGGTGGCCGAGGTCGGGGCCGGCTGCGCGGGCTTCCAGCCGGGCCCCGCGAAGACCCGTCCCGCGCGCTCACCCCAACCGCTCGCTTGCTTCAGGTCCTTGGCGATGGCGACGTACTCGTGTGTGGCGACCCGCAGCGGGTTGTACGTGTCGATGTTCTTCGTCAGGCCGTACACCGGCCGCTCGGTCTCCTCGACGAACGACCCGAAGAGCCGGTCCCAGACGATGAGGATGCCGCCGAAGTTGCGGTCCAGATAGCCGCCCTGGGAGGCGTGGTGGACCCGGTGGTGCGAGGGCGTGTTGAAGACGAACTCGAAGGCGCGGGGCAGCTTCCCGATCCGCTCGGTGTGGATCCAGAACTGGTAGACGAGGTTGGCGGAGGAGCAGAAGGCGAGCGCGGCCGGGTGCACGCCGAGGGCGATGAGCGGGACGTAGAAGGGCCACACCGTCCAGGTCGTCCAGGGCTGCCGGAGGGCGGTGGTGAGGTTGAACTTCCGGCTGGAGTGGTGGACGACGTGACAGGCCCAGAGGATCCGGATCACGTGGTGGCCGCGGTGCGACCAGTAGTAGAAGAAGTCCTGCGCGAGCAGCATCAGCGGGACGGTCCACCACAGGACCGGGACGCGCAGCGGGGTCAGTTCGTGGACGGCCGTGTAGACCGCGACGATCGGGATCTTCCAGAGGAAGTCGAAGGCGAGGCTCCCGAGCCCCATCCCGACGCTCGTCGCGGCGTCCTTCGCCTCGTACCCCGCGGCATCCTCGTCCGGATGGATCCGGACACTGATCACCTCGATCACGGTGAGCAGCACGAAGGCGGGTATCGACCACAGCACGACATCGGGCAGGTTCGGCATGGGGGCACGGTAGAACCGCTGGTCGACGGGGGCTAGACGTTGTTACTGACAAGTATTTCCGGCGGTACGCGCTTGCTTCTTGGCGTTCTCCACCAAACCGGGGGGGCAGGAGCAGAGCTGTCGCTCCGTCACCTCTCCCGGGTCGGCGCCGGGTAACGAGCTGTCAGTCCCGGCCCGTATCCTCAGGGACCATGCTCGAAGACCACACGACCGCAGCGTCGCAAGCGCCTTGGCCGGCCGCGTACCCACAGGGGTACGCGGTCGTGGACGTGGAGACCACCGGGCTGGCCCGGGACGACCGGATAATCTCCGCGGCTGTGTACAGACTGGACGCGCGGGGCGAGGTCGAGGACCACTGGTACACGCTGGTGAACCCGGAGCGGGATCCGGGGCCGGTGTGGATCCACGGGCTGACGAGTGATGTGCTCGAAGGGGCGCCGCTGTTCAAGGAGATCGCGGACGAGTTCTCCTCGCGGCTGGCGGACCGCGTGCTCGTCGCGCACAACGCGGTGTTCGACTGGTCGATGATCGCCCGGGAGTACGCGCGCGCGGAGACCGAGGCGCCGGTGCGGCAACGGCTGTGCACGATCGCGCTGTCGAAGGAGCTGGCACTGCCGCTGCCCAACCACAAACTGGAGTCCCTCGCCGCGCACTTCGGGGTGGTGCAGCAGCGGGCGCACCACGCGCTGGACGACGCCCGGGTGCTGGCGGAGGCGTTCCGGCCGAGTCTGCGGGTCGCCGCCGCGAGCGGCGTACGGCTGCCGCTGCACGAGTGCCGGCCGCTGACCGAGTGGCGGGACAGCCCCGCCACGCCCCGCATCGGGCAGCAGGCGGGCCACGGCGGCGGTTACGGCGGTTACCGGCCCACCAGTTGGCGTCCTTCGCGGAAGCGGCCCGCGTGCCCCTATCCCAATCCCGGGCGCTTCGAGGACGGCAAACCGCTCAAGCAGGGCATGCGGGTCGCCTTCTCCGGGGACACGTCGATCGAACGCGACCTGCTGGAGGACCGCGCCGTCGAGGCGGGGCTGCATGTGGCGACGAGCCTGTCCCGGGTGACCAGCCTGCTCGTCACCAACGACCCCGACTCGAACACGTCGAAGGTCGTCAAGGCCCGGCAGTACGGCACGCCGGTGGTGGACGAGGCCGCGTTCGGGCAGTTGCTCCGCGATGTCGCGCCCGCCGACGAGTGACCCGTACGGACGGGTGATTGCCGGGCGACTCGCCCGGCGTCCGCTCGCCCGCGCGGCGGCGACGGCCCACCCTGTGGCGCATGGCGAGATGCGAAGTTTGCGGCAATGACTACGGAATGACCTTCGAGATCCACGCCCAGGGCGCGGTGCACGTCTTCGACTGCTTCTCCTGCGCGATCCACCGCATGGCCCCCATCTGCGAGCACTGCCGGGTGCAGATCATCGGCCAGGGCGTCGACGTCGACGGCCACTGGTACTGCGGCGCCCACTGCGCGCGGGCCGAGGGGAAGGCGGGCATCGTCGACAAAGTCTGAACACCTGCGAGTGCGCACCCGCCCGAACACACCCCACGACCGAGTTGTACGGTCGTGGGGTGTACCGCTTCCTGTTGTCCCGGCAGTGGGTGATCCTCACGCTGCTCTCCCTCGTCCTGATCCCGACCATGGTCAGGCTGGGCATTTGGCAGATGCATCGCTACGAGGAGCGCAGCGCGCGCAACCAGCTCGTCGCCGAAGCGCTGGCCGCGAAGCCCGTGCCCGTGGAGCGGCTGACGTCCCCCGGGCACACCGTCACCAGCGCCGAGCGCTACCGCACGGTGACCGCCGAGGGCCGGTTCGACACCGATGACGAGGTCGTCGTCCGCCGTCGGGTCAACGCCGACGACGAGGTCGGCTTCCATGTGCTGACCCCGTTCGTGCTCGACGACGGCAAGGTGCTGCTCGTCAACCGGGGCTGGATCCCCGCGAACGGTCCGAGCCAGACCGCGTTCCCCAGAATTCCCGCGCCGCCGGCCGGCGAGGTCACCGTCACGGGGCGGCTGATGCCCGACGAGACGACCGAGGCGAGCGGCATCAAGGATCTCCAGGGCCTGCCGGACCGGCAGATCATGCTGATCGACAGCGGTCGGGAGGCCGAGCGCCTCGGCGTCCAGGTCCTCGGCGGCTATCTCGCGCAGACCGCTCCCGAGCCCAAGGGGGACACCCCGGAACAGCTCGGCAGCCCCGGCGACGAGAACGCCGCGCTGAACTACGCGTACGCCCTGCAGTGGTGGCTCTTCGCCCTCGGCGTACCCATCGGCTACGTGATCCTCGCCCGCCGGGAACGCCGCGACCGCGCGCAGGCGGCGGCCACGAAGGCCGAGGAGGAGAAGGAGACGGCACCGACTCCGGTGTAGGCGTCGGCCGGGCTCAGGTGCGGTCGCGACTCTCGGCCGCGCGCTCCCGCCAGTACGCGAACGTGCGTCGCGGCTCGGGGAGCAGGTCCCACGGGTGGGGGGTCATGTGGCGGCCCAGGCGTTCGAAGACGGGGGCGGCCTCGGCCGGGCGGTGCGCGCGGGTGAGGGCGAAGGCGAGGGTGTTGAGGTCGGTGACGACCTCGGCGTGGGGTGCGGTGCCGACGTCGAACCAGCCCTTGAGGGCCAGGTCGATCTCGTGCACGGACCGGGGCTCGTTCCAGTTGCCGCCGCCCGAGCCGAGGACGTCGACGGGTGTCGATCCCTGACGGTGGGCCATGAGTTCGACGCGGGCCGCCACCGGGAGCAGGGCCAGCGGTGAGCCGTGGGGCGCGCGGGCGGCGGCCTGCCAGGCGAAGTCCATCATGTCGGGGACCGTCCCGTGCCCACGCGGGGACAGATAGCGCAGCAGGCGGTGGTACGAGGTCCGGAGCCAGGGGGCCCGGTCGACGGCTTCCGTCCACACGGGCACGGCGTCCTTGACCGGTACGGCGCAGGTGTACATCAGGGACAGCAGCGCCAGCCAGGGGGTGGGGTCCTCGGGGCAGGCCTCGGCGGCGCGGAGGCAGGAGTGCTCGGCGCGGCGGACGGCGGCCCGGTCGGTGGCCGGGGTGTGGTGCGACTCGACGAAGGCGCGCAGGGTGAGGGCGTCGCCGTCCTCCGGGCGGTCGGCCGTCCAGCGCTGGGGTACGGCGGCGGGGAGTCGCTGAGCAAGTACGGCCATGCGGTGGACCCGGCGGTCCCAGTCGCGGCCGGTGGCGCGCAGGAGGTCGGCCACGGGTTCCCACGGGGGGCGGGTGCGGCCCGCGCCGAGGCCGTGGAGCTGGGGGGTGGGGCGGAGTTCGGTCAGCGTCCTGTGCAGGGGGGCGTCGTCGAGTTCGGGACGGATCAGCAGGGAGGGTCGGCGTCTCAGCATCTCTGGATCCGGGGGTCGGAGTGGGGTGGGTTCGGGTGCGCTGCCGGGTGCGGGTGCGTGGGGGCTTCTCGCACAGTTCCCCGCGCCCCAAAAAGCCCGGGGAACTGCGCGAGAAGCCCCACCGGACCCGCACCCGACAACGCACCCTGGGCCGGCTCAGCAGGAGGCCGTGGCTCTCAGCAGCAGCGGCCCTCCGGGTGTTCCTCTCTCTGCCGGGTCCGCAGGGCGTCGTACTCCCTGCGGGTCGGGAGCGGAACCTTCGGGTGGTGGCGGCGCCGACGCTCGCAGTAGCGGTCGTACTCGGCCTCTCCGGTGAGTTCCCGGAGGTACCAGCGGACCCCTCGCACCCAGTCCCGGGCGGTCATCGGCGGGCTCCCACCAACTGCTTCTCGGTGTCGTCGGCGTCGATGCGGGACTCGACGTACGGCGCCTCGGTCGACGGCAGGGGCACCGGGGACCGTACGGCGCGCACACAGACCACGGCGCAGTTGACCAGGACCGTGAGGACCAGGAGCAGGAAGATCGCCATGATCACGCCGTCGACCGTGTTGTTGGTGACGATCGTGTGCATGTCGTCCATGTTCGTGGCGCCGGGCAGGAGTTCGCCCTTGTCGATGGCCGCCGCGTACTTGTCCCGCAGGGCGAAGAAGCCGATGGCGGGGTTGTCCGAGAAGATCTTCTGCCAGCCGGCGGTGAAGGTGACGGCCACGTCCCAGGCCAGCGGGATGCCGGTGACCCAGGCCCAGCGCAGCTTGCCGGACTTGATGAGCACGGTGGTGGTGACGGCGAGGGCGACCGCGGCGAGCAGCTGGTTGGCGATGCCGAAGAGCGGGAAGAGCTGCTTGATTCCGCCGAGGGGGTCGGTGACACCGGCGTAGAGGAAGTAGCCCCAGGCGCCGACGACCAGGGCGCTGGTGATCCAGATGCCCGGCTTCCAGGTGACGCGGCCGATCGGCCTCCAGACGTTGCCGAGCATGTCCTGGAGCATGAAGCGCCCGACGCGGGTGCCGGCGTCCACGGTGGTGAGGATGAACAGGGCCTCGAACATGATCGCGAAGTGGTACCAGAAGGCCTTCATCCCGGCGCCGCCGAAGACCCCGGCGAAGATCTCCGACATGCCCACGGCCAGGGTGGGCGCACCGCCGGAGCGGCCGACGAGGGTCTCCTCCTCGACGGCCTCGGCCGCCGCCGTGAGCTGTTCCGGGGTGATGGTGAAGCCTAGGTTCTTGACCGCCTCGGCGGCGGTGTCGACCGTCGGGCCGAGCAGCGCGGCCGGGGAGTTCATGGCGTAGAAGAGGCCGGGCTCCAGCACACACGCGGCGATCAGGGCCATCACGGCGACGAAGGACTCCGTGAGCATGGAGCCGTAGCCGATCATCCGGACCTGGGACTCCTTCTGGATCAGCTTCGGCGTGGTGCCGGAGGAGACCAGGGCGTGGAAGCCGGACAGGGCGCCGCAGGCGATGGTGATGAAGAGGAAGGGGAAGAGGGAGCCGGCGAAGACCGGCCCGGCACCCGTGTGCGCGAATTCGGTGACCGACTCGGCGCGGAGGTTCGGGGCGGCGACCACGACACCGACGGCCATCAGGGCGATGGTGCCGACCTTCATGAAGGTGGAGAGGTAGTCGCGCGGGGCCAGCAGCATCCACACGGGGAGCACGGAGGCGACGAAGCCGTAGCCGACCAGGCAGAAGACCAGGGTCTCGGGGCTCCAGACGAAGTACTCGGCGAGCGAGGAGTCCTGGATCCAGCCGCCGCCGAGGATGGCGAGCAGCAGCAGGGCCACCCCGATGAAGCTGGTCTCGACGACCCGGCCGGGGCGGAGGTAGCGCAGGTAGAAGCCCATGAAGAGGGCGATCGGGATGGTCATGGTGACCGAGAAGGTGCCCCACGCGGACTCGGCGAGGGCGTTGACGACGACCATGGCGAGAACCGCGAGCAGAATGATCATGATGGCGAAGACACCGATCAGCGCGGCGGCGCCGCCGACCTTGCCGATCTCGTCCCGGGCCATCTGGCCGAGGCTCTTGCCGTCCCGGCGCATCGAGAGGAACAGGACGATCATGTCCTGGACCGCGCCGGCGAAGATCACACCCGCGATGATCCAGATGGTGCCCGGCAGATAGCCCATCTGGGCCGCCAGCACCGGTCCGACCAGCGGGCCGGCGCCGGCGATGGCCGCGAAGTGGTGGCCGAACAGCACCCGCTTGTCGGTCGGGTGGTAGTCGACGCCGTCCTCCAGTCGTTCGGCCGGGGTGGCCCGGCTGTCGTCGACCTGGAGGACCCGGCGGGCGATGAACCGGGAGTAGAAGCGGTAGCCGATCGCATACGAGCCGAGGGCCGCCATGAGCAGCCAGACGGCGGAGATCTCCTCACCCCGGGAGAGGGCGAGCACGGCCCAGCCGATCGCTCCGACGAGGGCGACGGCTATCCAGAGCGCGATCGATCTCGGCGACATACGGGATCTCTCCGGCGCCTCGGGACCGGATTCGGGCATGGCTGACGTAGGCATGGCGGCTCCTGTGACTTCAACGGGTGCGCGGCGAGAGACCGGCAGAAGGGCGAGCGGAACGGGGAGAGGGAGAAGGGCTCTGGGAGGGAGGCGGGGCGGGAAGCGGTGAGAGGGCGGGAGGACTGCGGCTCAGCGATGTCGGTCCGGGCGCGGCCCGTCCGGGCGGCCGCGGTCCGGGCGTGGTCGGCCCGTCAGCGCGTACGCGGCGAGCAGGCAGAGACCGCATCCCGGGACCCAGGCGAGCTGGTACCAGTAGAAGAACGGCGTGCCCGCCAGCCGTGGCTCGGCACCGGCGTACCAGGGGACCCAGAGCAGTCCCGCGGCGGGGGCGAGGAGCAGGACGGCGGTCGCGACGCGCCGTAGTCGCTGGTGAGCGTGGTGTGCCATGGGCTGTGCTCCTCTCCCTGTCGCTGTGGGTCTGTGCAAGAGTTGCCCACCCGACGGATCCGGTTGACAGCGAATTTCCAGAAGATTTCCCGCCGATTCGTGTCCTCCGAACCGGCCGTCGACGCAACCAACACGCGAGGGCCGAGGTACAGCCGGTGGCCCAGGCACACCAAGGACGGTGACCCATGGCGGACGCTGCCATGACCGCGACGTTCCTCGCCGTGATCGGCGGAGCGTCGCTGCTCGCCGTCACCGCGCGCCGGCTGCGCCCCAGCGACCGGCTGCCCTCCCTGGAGGGCTGGGCGCTGGCCGACCGCGGCCTCGGCCCGGTGTGGACCTGGCTGCTGCTCGGCGGCACGATCTTCACCGCGTACACCTTCACCGCCGTACCGGGACTGGCGTACGGCAACGGGGCACCGGCGTTCTTCGCGGTGCCGTACACGGTGATCGTCTGCCCGCTTGCCTTCGTCCTGCTGACCCGGCTGTGGGAGGTGGCCCGGCGGCACGGGTACGTGACGGCCGGGGACTTCGTGCGCGGCCGGTACGGTTCGGCGCCGCTCGCCCTGGTGGTGGCGCTGACCGGGATACTCGCGACGATGCCGTACCTGGCGTTGCAGCTGCTCGGCATAAGGGCGGTGCTGACGGCCGGGGGTGTGTATCCGAAGGGCGCGGCCGGCGATTTGGTGATGGTCGCGCTGTTCGCGGGGCTCGCGGTGGCGACGTACCGGCACGGGCTGCGGGCGCCGGCCGTGATCTCGGCGCTGAAGGCGGTGGCCGTCTTCGTGTCGCTGACCGCCGTGTGCTGGCTGGTCCTGCAACGGTTCGGCGGGCCGGGCGCGGTCTTCGAGGGAGCGGCCCGCCGGCTCGGCGGCACGAGCGTCGAGGAGTCCGCGCTGCTCCTCGCCTCCGAACAGCAGCCCGCCTACGCCACCCTCGCGCTCGGTTCGGCGCTGGCCCTGCTGATGTACCCGCACGTGCTGACCGCCGGCTTCGCCGCCGACGGGGCGCGCACGGTCCGCAAGGTCGCCGTGGCGCTGCCCGCCTGGACGGGACTCCTGGCCCTCTTCGGCTTCCTCGGGGTCGCGGCGCTCGCGTCGGGCGTCGAGGCCCCCGAGGGCGGTGCCGAGGCGGCCGTGCCGATGCTGGTGGACCGGTTGATGCCGGGCCCGCTGGCCGGCCTGGTGTTCGGCGCGATCACCGTGGGCGCGCTGGTCCCGGCGGCGGTGATGTCGATCGCGGCCGCCACCGGCTTCGTCCGCAACGTGTACGTCGAGTACTTCCAGCCCACCGCCACGCCCAAGCGTCAGGTGCGCATCGCCAAGGTGGTGTCGCTGACCGCGAAGGTGGGCGCGGTGGCGTTCGTGTTCGGGCTGCGCGACCAGGACGCCATCAACCTCCAACTGCTCGGCGGGGTGTGGATCCTGCAGATCTTCCCGGCGGTGGCGGTCGGCCTGTTCACCGGGCGGCTGCATCCGCGGGCGCTGCTCGCGGGGTGGGGTGTCGGCATGGTGACCGGCACCTTCCTGGTGGTGCGCGAGGGGTTCTCGTCCATCGTGCTGTTGGGCGGCGGCTCGCTGGAGATCTACGCCGGACTGCTCGCCCTGCTGCTCAATCTGACCGTCGCCGTCGTCGGCACCACGGTCCTCGAACGGCTCGGTGTCCCGCGCGGCGCCGACGTGACCGACCTACCGTCCCGCCTGACCGTCAGGCGGCGCCCCGAGACGGGAGCGAGCAACCCGTGAGACGCAGACCGCACATGCGTATGCCGGTGTCCCCGGCGGCCCCCGCACCCATGACCGCAGCCGGGCCGCTCGGGCAGATGCCCGCTCCGGCCGCCGAGCCCCAGGTCCCCCATGCCGAGCCCCTGGTCCCCCGTCCGGGGCTGGGCCCGGACTCCCCGCCGGTCCCGGGCGCGGCGCTGCCGCCGGGTGCCCTCGGGGACCCCGTCGACGTGGAGCGCGAGGCGGGTGTCGCCCGGCTGTTCGAGCTGCACTACTCCTCGATGCTGCGCCTCGCGGTGCTGCTGGGCGCGGACGACCCCGAGAACGTGGTGGCCGAGGCGTACTACCAGATCTACCGCAAGTGGCGGCGCCTGAGGGACGCCGAGGCTGCGGAGGCGTACCTCCGTTCCACGGTCTGCAACCTGACGCGGATGCGGATACGGCACCTCCAGGTCGCCCGTCGGCATGTGGAGACCCCGGCGGCGGAGGAACCGGTCGCCTCCGCCGAGAGCACCGCACTCCTCCACGACGACCAGCGGGTGCTGATCGAGGCGCTCCAGCAACTGCCCGCCCGCCAGCGGGAGGCGCTGGTGCTGCGCCACTGGCTCGGGCTGAAGGAGAGCGAGATCGCGGCCGCGATGGGCATCTCCTGCGGCTCGGTCAAGACCCACACCGCACGCGGCCTCGCCGCCCTCACCCAGGCGATGGAGGCCCGGCGATGAACGACACCACCGGCAACGACACCGGTCAGGACCGCACCGAGCGGGAGCTGGCCGCGGCGCTCGCCGCACTGGCGGGCGGGGTGCACGCCGCGCCCGACGCCTACCGCACGGCCCGCGGCGACTGGCTCCGGCGTGAACGCCGACGGCGACTGGTCCTGGCCGTCCTGGTCCTCGTCGTCTTCGCCCTCGCCACACTGCTCGGCCTGTGGGTCCTCAACCAGGCCCCTTCCGGCTCCGGGGTGATCTTCTCGGGGGTGGGAGGGACGACGGCGGGGACGGGGCCGGGCTGACGGACGGTCGCGCGGTTTCCCGGGCACGGGACTGATCACCCCCCGCTCCGGGAACCCGACCCCCGTGCATCCCCACATCGAGGACTACGCCCTGATCGGCGATCACCAGACAGCCGCGCTGGTGAGTCGCCACGGTTCCATCGACTGGCTCTGTCTGCCGCGGTTCGACTCGGCCGCGTGCTTCGCCGCGCTGCTCGGTGACGAGGAGAACGGCCATTGGAGGATCGCGCCCGGCGAGGGCGGCACCTGTACGCGGCGGTCGTACCGGCACGACTCCCTCGTGCTCGACACCGAGTGGGAGACGGACGAGGGCGCGGTACGCGTCACCGACCTGATGCCGCAACGCGACCGCGCGCCCGACGTCGTACGGATCGTGGAGGGCCTGTCCGGCCGGGTCACGATGCGCAGCACCCTGCGGCTGCGGTTCGACTACGGCTCGGCGGTGCCCTGGATGCGCCGGTCGGACGGCCACCGGGTGGCGGTCGCCGGCCCGGACTCGGTGTGGCTGCGCAGTGAGCCCCGGGTGCGGTCGTGGAGCGAGGACCGGGCCACGTACGCGGAGTTCACGGTGGAGCCGGGCGAGAAGGTCGCGTTCGTGCTGACCTGGCACCCCTCGCACGAGCCCCGCCCCCGTCTGGTCGACCCGTACGAGGCGCTGCGGTCGAGCCTCCACGACTGGCGGGCCTGGGCGGCGCGCTGTCGGTACGACGGTCCGCACCGGGACACCGTGGTCCGCTCGCTGATCACCCTCAAGGCCCTCACGTACGCCCCCACCGGTGGCATCGTCGCGGCGGCCACCACCTCGCTGCCCGAGGAGATCGGCGGCGTCCGCAACTGGGACTACCGTCACTGCTGGCTGCGCGACTCCACTCTCACGCTCGGCGCACTGCTGTCCTGCGGCTACCAGGAGGAGGCCGAGGCCTGGCGGGACTGGCTGCTCCGCGCGGTCGCCGGCGACCCGGCCGACCTGCAGATCATGTACGGCCTCGCCGGTGAGCGCCGCATCCCCGAGTACGAACTGCCGTGGCTGTCCGGCTACGAGGACTCGCGCCCGGTCCGGGTCGGCAACGACGCCGTCCACCAGCTCCAGTTGGACGTGTACGGCGAGGTCATGGACTCCCTCTTCGTGTCCCGGCGTTCGGGCCTCCCCGACAAGCCGGACATGTGGCGGATGCAGTGCGCGCTGATGGAGTACCTGCGGACGGCCTGGCGGAAGCCGGACGAGGGGCTGTGGGAGGTGCGCGGGCCGCGCCGCCACTTCACGCACTCCAAGGTGATGTGCTGGGTGGCCGCCGACCGGGCCGTGCGCACCCTGGAGGACGACCCGACCCTGACCGGCGGCGACCTCGAAGGCTGGCGGGCCCTGCGCGACGAGATCCACCGCGAGGTCTGCGAACGCGGCTACGACGCCGACCGGGGCACGTTCACCCAGTCCTACGGCTCCCGCGAACTCGACGCCGCGCTGCTGCTCATCCCCCTCATGGGCTTCCTGCCGCCGGACGACCCCCGGGTCGTCGGCACGGTCGACGCGATCCGTGAGGAGCTGTGCCACGAGGGGTTCGTCCGCCGTTACA
Organism: Streptomyces gottesmaniae; assembly: GCF_031845845.1. Classification (NCBI taxonomy): domain Bacteria; kingdom Bacillati; phylum Actinomycetota; class Actinomycetes; order Kitasatosporales; family Streptomycetaceae; genus Streptomyces; species Streptomyces gottesmaniae. Next base: position 11,173 of record NZ_JAVRFJ010000060.1, on the reverse strand, counting down.
GCGCGGACCACCTCACCGCGGCGACCGGCTCCGTCGACGGGCTGCCGGGCGGCGAGGCCACGTTTCTCGTCTGCTCGTTCTGGCTGGCGGACGCACTCCATCTGACCGGTCGCACGCAGGAGGCGCGCGACCTGTTCGAACGGCTGGTGGGGCTGGTCAACGACGTGGGACTGCTCGCGGAGGAGTACGACCCCGTCACGGGCCGTCAGCTCGGGAACTTCCCGCAGGCGTTCAGCCACGTCGGTCTCGTCGGCACCGCCCTCGCCCTCTACGACGGGGAGAAGGCAGGATAGGGGCCATGGATCTTGGGCTGAAGGACCGCGTCTACATCGTCACCGGAGCGACCCGCGGGCTGGGCAACGCGGTCGCGCGGGAACTCGTCGCCGACGGCGCGAAGGTGGTCGTCACGGGCCGCGAGGAGGAGAGCGCGGGTGCGGCGGCCGCGGCGCTCGGGGTGAACGCGGTGGGTGTCGCCGCCGACAACGCGGACCCCGAGGCCGCCGAGCGGCTGATCGCCGCCGCCCGTGAGCACTTCGGGCGCTTCGACGGCATCCTGGTCAGCGTGGGCGGTCCGGCGCCGGGGTTCGTCGCCGACAACACCGACGAGCAGTGGACCACCGCGTTCGAGTCGGTGTTCCTGGGGGCGGTGCGCCTGGCGCGGGCCGCGGCCGCGGAGTTGGGCGAGGGCGGCGTCATCGGCTTCGTGCTCTCCGGGTCCGTGCACGAGCCGATCCCCGGGCTGACCATCTCCAACGGGCTTCGGCCGGGACTCGCCGGTTTCGCCAAGTCGCTGTCCGACGAGTTGGGACCGCGCGGTATCCGGGTGGTCGGCCTGCTCCCGGCCCGTATCGACACGGACCGGGTGCGGGAGCTGGACGGGATGTCGGCGGATCCGGAGGCGACACGGGCGGCGCACGAGTCACGGATTCCGCTGCGGCGGTACGGGCGGCCGGAGGAGTTCGGGCGCGCGGGGGCGTTTCTGCTGTCGCCGGCCGCTTCCTATCTGACGGGGATCATGCTGCCGGTCGACGGCGGGATGAGGCACGGGTTCTGAACCGCCGGGCGCTCAACTCACCCTTTCGGCACGGTGCTTGGCCGCCCGCAGTCTGACCTCGGCCGGCAGTTCCGCCAGGCCCGCCGAGTGCTGGGCGTGGGCGAGGGCCTCTGTGGTCAGGGTGTGCAGGGCCTCGCCCGGATGCACATGGGGCTGGAGGCGGAGGCGGACACGGGCCTCGGGGGCGCTGCGACGGCCGGTCAGGCGGGCGTGGGCGCGCTCGACGCCGTCCGACTGCGCCGCCTCGGCCGTCAGCACACCCTCCAGTGCCCGCCCGCGCAGCAGCGCTCCCTCGCCGTCGCCGGTGTCGACGAGGACCTCGGCCAGCCGGTGCCGGCGCAGGACGGCCGTGAGCCACCACAGGGCGAGCAGGACGAGAAGGGCGAGCACGGCGATGACGGTGGGCCACCACCAGCCGGAGTCGTGCCACCGGGTCCGCTCGGCGTCGCTCAGGGGCACGTCCGCGGGGCCGTGGTGCGGCCACCAGGAGGGCGGGTCCACGCCGAGTCCGACGGCCAGGACGGCACCGCCGGCCACCACCAGGACGAGCCCCGCCAGACCCAGCAGCACCCGGTTGAGGATCCTCAGCATCGCGTCTCATCCCTTCCGGCCGGGCCGTCGCACACGCACCGACAAGGCGGGCGGCCGGGACAGCCCCAGTCCCCGGATGCCGTCGGCGAGCCTGGCGTCCAGGTCGGCCCGCACCTCGTCGAGTTCCCGGAAGTGGGACACCGCGCGGACGTCGACCCTCCTGCGTCCCGCCCGGACCCGTACGGACTGCACGCCGGAGACCTCCATCGCCCGGTCGCGCAGGGCCAGCGCGGCGGCGCCCCGGTGCAGCCCGGCCCGTACCCGGGGGTGGACCCGCCGCATGGGCAGGACGTCGCGCAGCCCCGGGGTGGCGGCGAGCAGCAGCAGCCAGAGGCCGAGCAGTACGGCGACCGAGGCTCCGGCGAGCACCCACGGGTCGTCGAGGGGGCGTTCGGCCAGTTCCCGGGCCAGTGAGCGGCGCCACGCCATGGCGGGCCGGTCGGCCCGGACGGCGGCGACGTCGTACAGGAGGAGGCCGGTGCCCGCCAGGAGCAGCACCGCCAGGATGCCCGCGGGGACTCTGCGGGCGGACCAGAAGCGTTTCTCGTCGCCGTTCTCGTCGTCGAGGACGGGCAGCGGGTCGTAGTCGGCGGCGGACGCGGACTGGTCCGGCTCGCGGCCGGCGGTCCGTCCGCCGTCGTTCCCGCCTGTCTTCTCGTCGGCCTTGTCGTCGGCCTTCTCGATGACGGGCAGTCGTCGCGTGGTGCCCTCGGAGCTCTGGGGTTCGCTCATCGCGTCCTCCCCTGTGCCACGTAGTGTGCGTGCGTCAGGTGCAGCCGTTCGACCTGGACGGCCACCTCCGACACGTGCATTCCCGCCAACGTCCCTACCCGCTCGGTGACATGACGACGCACCGCAGCGCACTGGCCACCGATGTCCGAGGGGTAGGGGAGTTCGAGACTGACGCGCACGCGCGCCGTCTCGTGGTGGAGGGCGACGGTGGCGTGCGGGGGCGCGGAGTCCCGCGGCGTGGCTTCGAGTGCCTCACGCGCCGCCTGCGAGGCGATCTTCGCGACCACCCGGTCGGCGATCCGGAGCGCCCCGCGCCCCCCGGACTCGACGGCTCTCCGCTCCGTGGCAGGACCGCTTGGCACGGGGTTCATCGGCGCCGGTCGTCACGCGGGCGGAAGAAGCCGCCCAGGTCCAGGTCCCCCTCGAGGAACCGGCCGACGACGAAGCCGACGGCACCGAGGGCGGCCACCAGCAGGAAGGCTCCGAATCCGCCGAAGTATCCGGCGAAGCCCAGCGCCATCCCGGCGACCATGCCGATCACGGCCAAGCTCATGCTGTGCTCCTAGCGACTCGGAGACTCCTGAACACCGGCGGACGGGGTGCGGGGCACGAATGGGGTGGTGGAGGGCGCGATCTCCGCTCACTGCAGCCGGGACTCGTCCTCCTCGTCCTCCTCGTCCGGCAGCTTCACATCGCTGACCGCGATGTTGACCTCGACGACCTCCAGGCCGGTCATCCGCTCGACGGCCGCGATGACGTTCTCGCGCACATCACGGGCCACATCACTGATGGACACCCCGTAGTCGACGACGATCTCCAGGTCGAGAGCGGTCTGCACCTCGCCGACCTCGACCTTCACGCCCCGGGTCACGGACTTGGCACCGCCGGGCACCCGGTCGCGCACGGCCCCGAAGGTCCGTGACAGCCCGCTGCCCATGGCGTGCACACCCATCACTTCCCGCGCGGCGAGCCCGGCGATCTTCTCCACCACACCGTCGGCGATGGTCGTACGCCCCCGACCCGCCGGATCACCGCCGCCGCGCCGGGTGGCCCTGCGCCCGACCTGCGTCGACTCCTTGGTGGTGTCGGGCCCTTCCGTCCGGTTCCGCTCCGTCATGTCAGTCATGCCGTCAGTCCCTTCCGGTCGTCCCCCTCAAGCCCACAGTAAGCGCGGTTGCGGCCCCGCGCGCCGGGGATGCGGCAGGCTGGAGGAATGACGGCGGACAGTTGGACGAGAGCGGTACGCCAGCAGCTCGGGCTCGGCCGCGTACTTCCCCTGGGTGGCCCGCGAGACGGCGCGTGGATCACGGAGAGCGCGGCCGGATCGGCTCTGCGCCGCACGGCCGAGTCCCTGCGCGGGCTTAGCCTCGGCCGGCTCCGCATCTCGTCCGTCGACTCGGGTGGGAGCGAGGGTGAGGACGCGGACGATCGCGGGCGCGAGGCAGCCGTGCCCCCGCCCCCGAGTGCCCTGCCGCCCGGTCCGCTCCGGGTCACGGCCGACCTCGCGGCCTCGGTCGGCCCAGCCACCGAACCTCTCCCGGCCACGGCGGCCCGTCTGCGCGCGGCCCTGTTCACCGCCGCCGGGGAACGCCTCGGACTGACGGTGACGGAGGTGGACCTCCGGGTGACCCATCTGCTGGAGGACGACGCGGGGCCGTCCGGTCCGACGGCCGAACCGCCGCCCCCCGTCGCCGCTCCGGCGGCGCCGGCCGGCGACGACGAGGAGTCCCGAGTGGCCGCGGCGGCGCTCTCCGTCCCCGGCGTCGCCCGTCTGACCGGCGCCCTCGGCGGTCTCGGTCGTGCGGTCGACATCGTCGCCGGGCCGGCCCTCCCCCGCCGCCATGTCCGCGTGGAGCTGGCGGTGACGGAGGAACGACGTGCCCTGGACGTGGCGCGCGAGGTACGCGCGGCGGTGAGCGACTCGCTGCCGGACCGCCCGTCGGTGGCGGTGCTCATCACAGCGATCGGCACCTGATCCCGAGGGTGCCGGCCCGGGAGCCAACTACTCGCCGACGCCCGCCAGGTCCCGCAGTCGCCGGGCCTGGGCCGCCCGCTCCGCCGCCCGCTGCTCGTCGTACCCCCGGCCCTGGGCACCGCGCAGCAACGCCTTGGTCTCGACGACCGCGTCCCGGGGCGCGGTCACCAGCGCACCGGCGAGGTCGCGCACGGCGTCGTCGAGCTGGTCGGCGGGGACCGCGAGGTTCGCGAGCCCGATCCGCTGGGCCTCGTCCGCCTGGACGAACCGTCCGGTGAGGCAGATCTCCAGCGCGCGGGCGTACCCGACGAGGCTCACCAGCGGGTGGGTCCCCGTGAGGTCGGGCACGAGTCCGAGGCTGGTTTCGAGCATGGCGAACTGCACGTCGTCGGCGACGACGCGCAGGTCACAGGCGAGGGCAAGCTGGAAGCCCGCACCGACGGCGTGCCCCTGCACGGCGGCGACGGACACGATGTCGTTGCGCCGCCACCAGGTGAACGCCTCCTGGTACTCGGCGATGGTCGCGTCGAGCCCGGCGTCGTCACGGCGCGCGAGATCGATGAACGACGGCTCCCCTTCGATGCCTTCGGGCGTGAACATCTGCCGGTTGAGCCCGGCGGAGAACGATTTGCCCTCGGCACGCAGCACGACCACGCGGACGGAGCCCGGCACCGACCGACCGGCCTCGGTGAGCGCCCGCCACAGGGCGGGGCTCTGCGCGTTGCGCTTGGCCGGATTGGTCAGCGTCACCGTGGCGATCGCGTCGTCGACGGTGAGCCGTACGCCGTCCTTGTCGAGCAGCGTTTCGAGCGAAGCCATGGGGCGCCTCCGATGGGGTGCGGTCAGCAGAGCGATGAAGCGATGCTAAGTGACTGCACAGTAACCACCCGGCCGATCAGTCGACCGACCGGGTGGCCACCATCGAAGCCGATGGGCCGCCCGGCGTCAGGCCGACGCGGCCTTCTTGCCCCTCGTCGCGCCGCCACGCCCTCGGAGCGTGACGCCCGACTCGCTGAGCATCCGGTGTACGAAGCCATACGAGCGGCCGGTTTCCTCGGCCAGTGCCCGAATGCTCGCACCGGAGTCGTACTTCTTCTTCAGGTCTGCCGCGAGCTTGTCGCGCGCGGCGCCGGTAACCCGGCTGCCCTTCTTCAGAGTCTCGGCCACCCGGTCCTCCTCATGGGAAGTGCGCTCTGGTCTCCTCATGATCACCCCTCCGGCGCGGGATGGCCACCCATTCGGCAAGGTCCGTGCGACAAGGTTTTGACGACGGGAGCGCGTCCCCACGAGCGGAACCCGTGATTCCGCACAGGCGTGTCCGTACGGCCGAACGGGTTGTTCCGTGAAGTCCCAGGTCAGAGACGCACGACGGCCGAGCCCTTCGCGCAGAAGGACTCGGCCGTGAAATCGATGTAGGACACACCTCGGTACGAGGAGATCTCACACAGATGATGGATCACCGATGGGCCGAATGATCCAGCGGCGGTTGATCAACCCATTCGATCAAGCGAGCGCGACGAGGTCCTGGTAGTCCGCGCCCCACAGGTCCTCGACGCCGTCCGGCAGCAGGATGATCCGCTCGGGCTGGAGAGCCTCGACCGCGCCCTCGTCGTGGGTGACGAGGACGACCGCGCCCTTGTAGGTGCGCAGGGCCCCGAGGATCTCCTCGCGGCTGGCGGGGTCGAGGTTGTTGGTCGGCTCGTCGAGCAGGAGGACGTTGGCGGAGGACACCACCAGGGTCGCGAGCGCGAGACGGGTCTTCTCGCCGCCGGAGAGCACCCCGGCCGGCTTGTCGACGTCGTCGCCGGAGAACAGGAACGAGCCGAGCGTCTTGCGGATCTCGACCAGGTCCAGGTCCGGGGACGCCGAGCGCATGTTCTCCAGGACCGTGCGCTCGGGGTCGAGGGTCTCGTGCTCCTGCGCGTAGTAGCCGAGCTTGAGGCCGTGGCCCTCGATCACCTGGCCGGTGTCGGGCTTCTCGACGCCGCCGAGGAGGCGGAGCAGGGTGGTCTTGCCCGCGCCGTTGAGACCGAGGATGACGACCCGGGAGCCCTTGTCGATGGCCAGGTCGACGTCGGTGAAGATCTCCAGCGAGCCGTACGACTTCGACAGGCCCTCGGCGGTCAGCGGGGTCTTGCCGCAGGGCGCGGGCTCGGGGAAGCGCAGCTTGGCGACCTTGTCGGAGACACGGACGGCGTCCAGGCCGGCGAGCAGCCGGTCGGCGCGCTTGGCCATGTTCTGCGCGGCGACGGTCTTGGTGGCCTTGGCGCGCATCTTGTCGGCCTGCGAGTGCAGGGCGGCGGCCTTCTTCTCGGCGTTCTGCCGCTCGCGCTTGCGGCGCTTCTCGTCGGCCTCGCGCTGCTGCTGGTAGAGCTTCCAGCCCATGTTGTAGACGTCGATCTCGGCGCGGTTGGCGTCCAGGTAGAACACCTTGTTGACGACCGTCTCGACCAGGTCGACGTCGTGGGAGATCACGATGAAGCCGCCGCGGTAGGTCTTGAGGTAGTCGCGCAGCCAGACGATCGAGTCGGCGTCGAGGTGGTTCGTCGGCTCGTCGAGGAGCAGGGTGTCCGCGTCGGAGAACAGGATCCGGGCGAGCTCGATACGGCGGCGCTGACCGCCGGAGAGGGTGTGCAGCGGCTGGCCGAGCACCCGGTCGGGCAGATTGAGCGCGGCGGCGATGGTGGCGGCCTCGGCCTCGGCGGCGTACCCGCCCTTGGTCAGGAACTCCGTCTCCTGGCGCTCGTACTGCTTCAGCGCCTTCTCGCGCGTGGAGCCCTGGCCGCTGGCGATGCGCTGCTCGTTGTCGCGCATCTTGCGGATCAGTACGTCGAGGCCGCGGGCGGAGAGGATGCGGTCACGGGCGAGGACGTCGAGGTCGCCGGTGCGGGGGTCCTGCGGGAGGTAGCCGACCTCGCCGGAGCGGGTGATGGTCCCGCCGGCCGGGATGCCCTCGCCGGCCAGGCACTTGGTGAGGGTGGTCTTGCCCGCGCCGTTGCGGCCGACCAGGCCGATGCGGTCGCCCTTGGCGATGCGGAAGGTGGCGGACTCGATGAGGACGCGGGCACCGGCACGCAGCTCGATACCGGAGGCGGAGATCACGGACAGACTCCAGGGCGGATTGGGGTGGCGGGTGTGGGCGGCTGAGGACGTTCCCGCCGTCTAGTGCGCGAGGAGAATGGCCATGGGCCGATTCTAACTGGGGGCGGCAAGCGGTTTTCCGCCCGTGTGACAAGGGATCACGTGGTCTCGGTCACCGGGTCCGCCGGGCAGCGGACGCCCTCGGCCCGTTTCTTCCGGCGGGGCGTTGTCGGTGTCCGGTGCAAAACTGGGCAGCGGGTCGTGTTCCGGGTGGCTGTCGCCGTCCGGACGGCTCCGGACGACGGAGAGGTCGTGATCGGTATGGCAGGCAGGGACGACGGACGCCCGAGCATCTATCCGACGCTGCTCTACGCGGACGCCAAGGCCGCCGTCAGGCAGCTCACGGAGGCGTTGGGCTTCGCCGAGCTCTCGGTGTACGAGGGCGAGGACGGCATCGTGCGGCACGCGGAGCTGACGCAGGGCAACGGCGCGGTGATGATCGGATCCAAGGGCAGCGGCAGTGTCTTCGACGGCGCGATGAAGGGCGCGGGGCCCACCGGGGTGTACGTCGTCGTGGACGACGTGGACGCCCACCACCGGCGGGCCATGGAGCACGGGGTGGAGATCCTGATGCCCCCGACGGACCAGGACTACGGCTCCCGGGACTACATGGCCCGGGACGCCGAGGGCAATGTGTGGAGCTTCGGCACGTACGCCCCCGAGACGGGCGGCTGACACCCGCGCGAGCGGCGGGGCCGCGCGCGGCCCCGCCGGCCGGCCCGGTCAGCTGCCTCCGGTGTGCACCTGGAAGGCGGCGCGGCGGACGGCCTTGGCGAGGGCCGGATCGGGGTGGGCCGCGGCGAGGGCGACCAGGACCTGGACGGTGCGGGGGTGGCCGACCGCGCGGACCTCGTCGAGCAGCGCGGGGACCGTGGGCTGCACCGCCGACTCCAGATGCCGTACGAGCAGGGGTGCCTCGCCGTGGTCGGCGACGGCGGCGGCCGTGTCGACCCAGAGCCAGGTGGACTCCTCCCGGGTGAGGACCTCGTGCGCGTCCTCGGGGTCGGCGCCCTCGTGCTCGGCGAGCCACAGCAGGGCGTAGGGGCGCAGCGGGGTCTCGTCGGCGACGGTGCGGACGTCGGGCTCGGCGGGGGCGCCGACGACCCGCAGGGCCTCGAAGGCCAGGCCCCGGATGAGGGCGTCCTCGCCGCGGGCGGCGTCGATGAGCTCGGTGACGGCGCCGCCGACGGGGCGGGCGGCGAGCCAGGCGCGGTACTCGGCACGGGCCGCGTTCGGCCGGAGCTGGGCGCAGCCTCTGAGCATGTCCTCGGCGGAGACCTCGATGTTCCCGGCGGGGCTCTGCGCGGCGACACAGATCTGTTCGAGCTTGACCCAGACCGCCCAGCTGCCGAGCGGGGTGAGGGTGGCCTGGCCGTCGCCGTAGGTGAGGGCGCCGACGGAGGCGAGGGCGCGCAGGGACCAGTCGAGGAGGGGGGCGAGGGGGGTGTCCTCGGACGTGGGCTCCGCGCCGGGCTCGGGATCAGCGGGTGCGGCGCGAAGCGCCTCGTCAGAAGGGTGGTGGGGGGCGACGGGTGGGACGTAAGGGATTTCGCAGCGCTCGGTGCGCAGTTCGGTGACCCGCTGTGCCAGGAGGTCGAGGAGCTGCTCCACGGGGACGGGCCCGGCGGAGAGCTGGAGGAAGGAGAGGACCTGGGGCATGGCCGAGACGACCTCGGCGACCGCCGCCGGCTCCCGGTCCTCGGGCTCCGGATAGGCGATGGACCAGGCGTCGAAGAACGCGACCCAGCCGCGCAGTACGGCGCTGTCGTCACGGTTCCAGGCACGCAGACGCCAGCCGGGGCGCGCGCTGTCGCCGTGCACCTCGACCAGGCCGGCCAGCCGTGCCGTGTCCCAGTCGTGGCGGACCTGAGCCGGGGTCAGCCCCAGTTCGGCGGCGGCCCGTTCGGCGGTCGCGGCGGAGAGGGTGCCCTTGCCGTCGGGGCTCGCGCCCTCGCGGCCGGGGCGCAGGGCGGCATCGGCCCAGCGGGCGACGCGGGCGGCGTCCGCCAGGACGGCGCGGGCCATGCGGGCGAGTTCCACGGGCGGCGGTGTGCCCTCCGGGGGCCGGGGAGCCGGTCGGCGGCGCTGGGTCACTGCTGCTCGGGGAGCGGCGGCCAGGGTTCGCGGGCTGACGAGTCGGAGCCTGGAGTCGCGCGGATTACGGGACGTCACGGGGGCAGTCTTCCGGTTGACGGTCGGAAAACCCAAACGGAATGTCACAGCGGGCGACAGGGGTGGCCAACGCACGGGTCTTCCCACGGGTCCGCACCGAGGAGGATCGCCTTGGTGCGACGCTAAACGGAATGTGGCGTACCTCTCTCTGACGGGGCGATTCCGCGGCACCTCCCCCTCCCTGTGCCGACCGTGCGCGGTCCTATACCAGCGGGGTGAGGAAGCGGCGCAGGGCCTCTTCGTAGCTCTTGGGGTCGGCGTTCCACATGGCGCCGTGCGGGGCGTGACGGACCGTGCGGAGGGTGACCCGGTCGGGGCGGCGGGCGGCGAGGTTTCGGGAGGGGCCCCAGGGCGCGACGGTGTCGTCGGGGCCGTGGAAGAGCAGGGTCGGTGTCCTGAGTCCCGAGGAGTCGGTGTCCGCGCCGGTGGGGGCGGCGCGCAGTCCGGTGCGGCCCTGGGCGGCGCGGACCGCGAGGGGCAGCAGGGCGCCGGGGGTGCGGCGGGCGGCGGCGAGGGCGCGCAGGGTGGCCGCCCAGTCGAGCACCGGTGAGTCCAGGACGAGCCCGGCGACGCGGTCGCGCAGCGGGGAGCGGGTGGCGGCGCGCAGGGCCATGGTGGCGCCGGTGGACCAGCCGAGCAGGACGACCCGTTCGGCGCCGAACCGGACGGCGTGGCGGACGGCGGCGTCCACGTCGCGCCACTCGGTCTCACCGAGGTGGTTCAGGCCGTCCGGTGAGCGGGGGGCGCCCGGGTCGCCGCGGTAGGCGAGGGTGAGCACCGGGAAGTGGTGGCGGTGCAGGAACTCCATGACGTTCATGGGGTGTTCGCGGGTGGTGCCCAGTCCGTGCACGGCGATCACCCAGATGTCCCGGTCCCCGGGTGCGAACCAGGCGGGCAGGGTGCCGAGTTCGCCGGGGATCTCGACGTCGTGGTGGTCGAGGCCGAGCGCGGTGCGCGGGTCGCCGCGGTGGAGGCCGGGGGTGAGCCACACCTTGTCGCCCGGCTCCAGGGTGCCGTGGGTGACGCGCTCCAGGCGGCGGACGACCGTGTCGGGGGCGTGCGGTGCGCCGTCCAGGACAGCGCCGACGACCGCGTGGGAGTCGTCGCCGGTGAGGCCGTAGACGCCGGGCCGCTGGGAGGCGAAGGCGCGGGTCAGGGCGATGCGGCCGGCGGCGGTGGCGTGCACGGTCAGCCGGGGTTCGGTGGGCAGCGGTTCGCCCGGCGGCGCCTTCAGCGCCACGTCGCTGGCCAGCCGGCCCGCTGCGACACTGGCCGCACCGGCCGCGAACGCGACTCCGACCGCGGCGACCGCCGCTTTGACTGCACCCACGCCTCCAGTGTCCTGGCCGACCACGCCCGCGGCCAGTGGGCAACCACTCCGGAGTGACCGGAGCGGCGGGTGCGCGGACCTGATGCGCACATGCCCCCGTGAGCCGACGACCGCAGAGAGGCCGGAGCGGGTCGGGCAGCGCCGTGGCGGAGCACGCCGGGCAGGGGCGGTCGCGGAG